>JABXGU010000162.1 GCA_016550415.1 archaeon
GGTCGGAAACCATTTTTTTCCAGTTCTGATGGAAGTTGACTTCCTGTATATGGATCAGCTCCAGTTCTGATAAGATATTGTATAATTGGAAAGTTTGTAAGTCGTGATGGTTTTCCCGGTTGACGAGGAGCTTCAATGCGACCTGCATAGTCTGGTTCAAGTGCAGCTAGGTACCCTTTAGACTGGATTATTCGGTGAATTTCTGCGATGGTTTTTTTACGGTCGGGTACCCACATCATAGTAAAGTGGCTGATTACAAAGTTGACACAGAATTTACGAAGAGGGAGTGCAGTAGCATTGGCGAGTAGATAGTGGAGTGCAGGATTTTTGTGGTTTCGTTTTTGAGCAGTTTCTAGAAGATCAGAATCAGTATCAATTCCGATGGCATGAGAATTTGGTATTTGAGTGACGAGTTCTGGTGTTATTGCACCTGAGCCACAACCTAGATCGAGTGAGAGAGGAGCCGAATCCCAGTCAATCTGATTATAGATATAGCGTCGGGTTGGTTCAGTGCGTTTAGCTTGATTACAAAGAAAGTGGGTAGCATAGGGTTGCACCAACTTAATCCTCCAGCAATTGATGTGTTCCATTGAGTATCAGTATATTACAATGTGACACTATCCGCCAATATTATGATGGCATATGTATTGTTTATATTGTGTGAAGAGGGGGCAACCGCCGCCACAGGTTTTCAGCAGCTCACAGGTCTGGCATTCATCTTCCAGTATGAGATGGCCACGAAGCGCCTTTGCCAAGTCATGGTTCCAAATAGTTTCCCAGGAATCCTTGAGAATGTTACCGAGTGGCTGAAAATAGCTTTGGCAAGGTAGGACATCGCCGTTGGGTTCAATGGCTAGACTAGAATATGCTGCGCTGCAGCGACGTGGACCCAAGCCATAATCGGTTGGGTCAAAGTGACAATACATTGTAGGAGAATACCAGATGAGCCGCATATCATGTTCGGCAGCTTCTGCGAGAATTTCTGTAATGATTTCATCAAGGTCTTCTTCGGGAATTGCCTGTGCATCAGCAACTTCAGCACCACTACCAGAATAGATTAGACCATTCATAGCAAACTCCTTTTGACCCTTCTTCGCTAGAAATGCGACAATTTCTGTAATTGTGGGAAGATTGAGTTGGGTAATAGTGGTATTTGTCAGAGTGTAAATGTCGGTGGCAATGAAATTGTCTAGACCCGATATGGTCTCTTGCCAAGCACCCTTCACACCTACCATTCTATCATGAATTTCTGGGAGATGGGATTCCAGTGTGATTTGGACATAGTCCAAGCCCGCATCTACAAGGTCAGCTACTAGGGATTTTGTAAGTCGCCGCCCATTTGTAACGAGTCCTGCTATGATACCGATTTCTTCGCTATAGCGTACAAGCTCAACAAGGTCTTCACGAAGTGTAGGTTCACCGCCTGTAAATGTAACATGAGGAATAGAAAGGTCAAGAAGAGTGTCTAGAATCTGCTTCCAGGTATCAGTATCCGATTCGGTTGTTGCATCCCAGCTTCTGCGTTCTGGGGGAACATAGCAATGCGAACACCTATTGTTACAACGGTATGTCAAGGCGAGATCTACACGATAGGGAGCTGAAGGTTCATGGGAGAAAGGAGTTACTTCTCCAAAATCAAAGGTTTCAACGGGTGAAACATCAGGTTCAGCGACAAAGGAGAGTATTTTATCCTTTAGCTCCTGGAAATGGGCACGTACAGTCTCCGGTTTCGTCCCACGATACTTCTTCTTTATGAACTCGATGACATCATCCTCAGTCAAACCATGAAGTGCGGCAACAGCATAATCATAACCCGTTTCGTTCAGAAAAAGCAGACGGGAAGCGTCAATAACAAGCATTCCACCATCTTTTTCTTTTCTTAGATGAAATCGATGACCCTCCAACTCGTTCTTTCCGAAGATAATTTTGTCATTTTCAGATTCCATAAAAGTCGCCTCAGAACATGACGGTTATGCACAACTTTCCCGCTTTGCCCAAAAGTCTATCGAAAACAAACACATTGGAAAGAAATGGTTGAATCTACAAGTTTTACAGCTTCAAATTCGTAAGGCTTTTCGACTTGAAATTTCAATAATTATCATGGATAAGCCAGGGAGTTTGTCATAATAAAATGTCAAAGTTGGATGAAGTAGAACAATTAGCTAGGATATCTAGACTCGGACCAATTGCACGACGATACTTCGCCATGAATGCGTTTGATGGAACCCTCACAATAATGGGAATAATTCTTGGATCCCACTTTGCCTTACTTCATGAGGCACGTTTAGTTATCACTGCAGGTATTGGAGCATGTCTTGCCATGATGTTCTCTGGCTTGGCGGGTACATACTTAGTGGAGAAGGCAGAGAGAGAACGTGAATTCCATAAA
>JABXGU010000163.1 GCA_016550415.1 archaeon
AAATAACGATTTTAAGGAATTATTGCACTATACCAATTGGGGTACATATGGTAGTTTGCGACGCACATGAAGCGGTCACATCCAAATTATTAGGATCAAAAACGCTATTCCCTGGCGAAGGATATCTGCTAGATGCTCGATTCATGCAACAGTCAATTGTGATGGAAAAACATATTGACCTGCAATTGAAGGTCTATGGTGCTAGTAGTACACGAAGCGAAATCCGGGCGGCTCTTGTGGCAGTTCAGGGTTCCAGCCCATGGATTATCTGCGAAGAATGCATAGACTTCCTCAAACTCAGTGAAGCAGATAAATCAGCAGCCCGAAAAGCAGCCATCCAATGGTGGAAAGATAAATCCACACCAGGTCACATGCCACAATAACTGAATGTACTAACTAAAACAAAGGGCGCTATTCAGCCTTTTTTCACAATAATAAGAGCAGAGAGAGCAGTATATCAAAAATAAAGCTATTTCCCGCCCCCAACACAAGCACATGTGCACTTTTAAAAGCAAGTTAATTACAAAATAAGACAACTTTGGGGCTGTTGGACTTCAATGAGGGAATATTTCGTTCTACTGATAAAGACTAGTAGACCCATAACGTGGATTATTGTTCCATTGGTTTTCCTATTAGGATTCACAGCCTATGGAGCAGAATTAACTACTTTTTCCCTCATCCAAATTGCACTGCTAACCTTCCCGTATTGCATCTTCCTTTACGGGATTAACGACATATATGATTTTGAGTCTGATCAGATAAATCCCCGAAAACAGATATTATTCGGGATAAAACTAGAGCAGAAGTATCACCCCTTTGTAAAGAAGGTTTCCCTCTTCACAGGGTTGCTGTTACTACTAAGTGCTTTAATAACGCTGAATATATGGAATATTCTCGGTATGGGAGTACTACTATTCTTCTCTTACCAATACTCAGCACCACCTCTGAGATTAAAAGAACGTCCACCACTAGACTCAATTTCTAGTGGTATTATCTATTATTATGCACCGATAATAATTGGTACTAGTTATAGTGTTCCTCCCTTTGTACTCCCCCTGGGAGTGTATATTATAACAGCGTGCGTAATGGCCACCCATTCCCTAGGTACCGTTATGGACTACAGTGCTGATAGGAAGGTTGGACATAGAACCTTTGCGGCGGTTTATGGGAAAAGACCAGCATCCCTGTTTACACTCCTTGTTTTCACCTTGTGCTATATCTTTGCAGGAATTCAAGGAACAATAATCGGCTACTACATTCTTTTTTGCATTATACTATCATCCATCATTACACTATACCCCTCCGAGAAGCTGACCACCCTGTTTTTCTTTTTTATGGGAGCCGGGTTTGTGATTGTAGCACTAGTTATAATTCAAGTCCATAGCAACCTATGGCGTTAGTATCGTCATTAATTGTGATATGATAATCGGATAAATGGCATCTAAAAAAAGGGCGAGTAAACCGCCGAACATCTTCAACACGATTGGTTTGTTAAAAGGCCATTCACGCATGTTACGAGCCTCGTCAAGAAAAAGCTTGAGAGCAATGAAAGATTGAGACAGGGGATTGACTTTTTCAAGAAGCGTTTCAGACATCTTTACCTCATCGATTTCTTTTGTTACCGAAGATACTTCTTCCTCCATCTTCGAAAAAACAGACGATATTTTATTTTTTAGACCCTGTTTTGCATCGATGAAAGCTTGATGCAGCTTATAGGACATGTAAAAGTATCCAGTTAAGGCAATAGAAAGGATGAAGCCAAATGAAAATATGGAAAGGGGTAGCGCATGGTTTACTTCTATGACAAGTACTCCGATTATGGCGATGGCAAATCCTCCGAAAATGATAATGATGAAGCTGAAAGCAACTAGAAGCCTAGCCATGAAATTATATCCGCCCATCCTATCTGAATCTGTTACACTAACCTTACATATCTTACCTATACCATCATCTGCTATTTCACGTACGGCGAACATGGTGGTGAAGAAGAGCCAAAGCACAACGCCTGAGCAGAAACCAAGTATTATACCAGAGGTCGTAAAATAATACTGCCAAAGCTTAAAGACAAATCCCACCGGTAATAAAACGATAGCCACTACAACTCCTAAAACCAACTGTCCCCGTGGATTGAATATCCGATGTGAAGCCCTATTCAAAAGATTTTCAACAGTCTTCCTATTCTTAGGTAAGGCTCTTTTAACGAGTTTTTCTCTCGCACTGATTAAGAGATTACTGGCCCAGGGCATGATCGACAAAAAGGAGAACAAGGTCGCATAGACAAGAAGGCTGGATAACCTGAGCTGATCAAGGTTCAAAATGTAAGAAACGATTGCTAGAACCACAACGAATGCCAGTGACAAAATCGGATATAATATCCTGCGTCTACTAGGTAGTTCTGAAATTCTATTCTTCAAGTAGAAACCAGTGAATTCCGGTACATCTTTTTCCTTCTGCGAAGACGAGTTATTATCTCCCAAAATAAATCACCTATTATCCTGCCCTCCACTAGAATATTGAATATTAGCCATATTAACGTTTAGTGTAGCATCATCATCTCATTCTCTCTTTCCATAACAAACAAATCTTCGATGAATATAGTGTATCCTTCGACCACAGCACCGTAAGACGCCGAATCAAAATATACAGAAACGTAGACTAACAAACCGCCTAATCACTCTATTTTTCCAAAAAACGGATTAGAGGGGGATAAATGCGATAAAAAGCCCTCTAACGCCCTCCCCCCGCACACGCGCACGCGCAAGACGCGCAAGCGCATGCACACGCGCATGATCGTCCGCTGAAGCTTGATCGTCTTGCGGGTGGTGGGGGTGGTCGGAATCCTGTGGCGAGTTGGTTTGCTAGATTTTGGAAGCCGGTTACTACTGTGTTTGCGAAGTTTTGTGTTGCGAGGACTGTTGCGTTTGCGAAGCCGGTGATATTGATGGGTGCTATGTGGGGGGCGCTGATGGGTGGTCGGGGTCCTAGGAGTGGGCGTGGGTGTGCGCTCCATATCCACCAGTAGTACCATGTTGGTGCGTAGTAGGTTGGGTAGTGGCTTAGTCGTTTTTCGTATGTGGGGTCGATTAGGAGCCATTCGGCATATTCGTCTAGGGCGCTGGCTTGGGCTTCTGGGGTTGCTGCGAGGTCGATTTCTTCCCAGGCTTTTGTCATCATTCTTTGGTAGTATACTATTGTGTCTGCGCGGCTGTATCCTTCTAGTTTTCGTGCTGTTGTTTTGATTAGGGTTTTGAGCATGGATTGGATTTTGGCTTTGTAGAGGTTGCCGTTGGGTGAGATGGCCTTTAGGAAGAGTCGTTCGTAGTAGTGGAGTTTTCGGGTGCTTGCTACTTTTGCGATGTTTTCTTCTTTTGTTTGGAATGTGGGTTTACTGCCTGTTTTTGTTCGGTTTATTGTGATTAGGTCTTTTCTTAGTAGTCCGAAGACTATCATTGTGAATACGCGTTGGAGTGGGACTTCGTTTAGGGTGGCGGCTTCTACTACTGTTAGTCCGCGGCGTATTCCGAGGGCTTCGACTTTGACTGAGGGGGGGAGGTATCCGGTGCGTCTTAGGCGGAATGCTTTGGCGCTGGATCGTCCTTTAATGGAGACGAAGACGCAGCATGTGAGGAAGAAGATGACGGCTATTATGATTATGATGATTTCGCCCCAGATTGCCCAGAATTCTTCGAAGCCTACTGTGTAG
>JABXGU010000164.1 GCA_016550415.1 archaeon
CTGGAATGAAACCTGAAGAAGTCGCCAAACTATTCTACAAGTATCTGATGGAGAATAACCGTGATGCATGGTTGGAAACTTTCACTAAATGGCATCGTGATCATGCTGATGTTGGTGGAAGTTCACCACAACTTTATTGGAATTCAGGACGAAAGCATGTTGATCAGCTTGGGTACACATACAAGCTCTATAAGCCCAGCATCTTTGAGAAAGCAAGATTGATGGCAAAAGCCGCTGAAATGATTGGTAGGGGTCATGACCCACGTCGACCACAATCCAAACATCAAAAGAAGATATTTTTCCAGCGCTATAATCGAGCTGGTCAAAAAACTGGATATCCACTTCCCATTGTACTAGTTCGTGATCCTGACTCTGATAATGAGTGGCGTGTTGACTTCGCTACCGTATAAGACCAAATTATGTAGGTGTGCTCAGATAAAGCTCGCCTCCTATCATTCTTTTACCAAATTCTCAAAGTCTAGCAAGGCATAAAGCTTTGTAACTGATTCTTAGAGATATACATCTAAGAAAGTCCCATAGTGTCGAATACTTTTCCAGAATGATTAACAGATATGCGGGGATAAGGATGCCAAGGCTAGTCCAGTTACTTGGAAGGTTAGGATTTCGCCATTGGATTAGACCCTTCCAGAAGGCATTGGATAGACCTTGGAAAAGCCAGGAACATTGTCTTCGCCAGATTCTCAAACGGAATAAGGATACACTTTATGGAAAACGTCACGGCTTTGGGGAAATTCATACACCTGAGGTTTATCAACAGCAAGTTCCCTTAGCTACTTACGATGATATGCAACCGTACTTTGAGTCGATTAGTAATGGCACACCAAACGTGTTGTTCCCGGATCCTACCGTGTGTTTTCTCTTAACTTCAGGTACCACTGGTCAACCTAAATTGCTGCCTCTCTCAAATGCAGGACTTCTTGATTTTCAAAAACAAGACATGATCATCTTTGGAATTATTTTAGGGAAAGCACTTAGGTCTGATGTATTTAATGCACACTTGCTTACGTTCTCTGCACCTGCGATTCTTCCTCAGCGAAAAGGGAGGTACCCTGTAGGATATATCACAGGTGTTATTTCAACTGAAGTCCCCACACTCTATAAGTATCTGAATCGAATTCATCCGACACGTCCTGTCCTTAATATGAAAGACTGGAAGGTCAAGTTGTACAAAACCGCTTTGGAGGTTGTAGGACAGGATGTACGCTTAATGTTTGGGATGCCTAGTAACATTGTAGCTTTTCTACGTGCACTTGTCCAAGATTTATCTCCCAATCTTCTTAATGACCCAAGTACACCCAAATTTGTGAAGTATCATCTACGTAGATCAATGCAGGATGGTGAACTCCGACTGGGCAAACTCTGGCCAGAAATGCGAACCCTAATCTATGGAGGTGTCCATATTGCACCCTATCTGCCCTTCCTACATAGCCACTTCGATGAACTCTATACTCGTGGAATCTACTGGGCAACAGAGGGTGCCCTTGGTCTACAATTCTATGATGAAGGCATCAATCCAGCTTTAGGCACAGTTTTCTTCGAATTTATTCCAGCAAATCAACCTAGTGAAACCACACCACTCTTGTTGAGTGATGTGAAACGAAACACTACTTACCATATTTTAGTCACTACAGTGGGTGGCTTCTACCGTTACGATATTGGTGACCTTATCAAGTTCACTAAATTGGATCCACCAACGTTTGAAATTGTAGGGCGAGTAGGAACGGTTGCCAGTATTGCAGGAGAACGCCTGTTGGAACAGCAATTAGTTGATGCCCTGCAATCAAGTTGCGATACTACCTTAGCTTCAATCTCTGCATTCACAGC
>JABXGU010000018.1 GCA_016550415.1 archaeon
CACTATATCTGTGACAGCATTCATTATTCAGTAATCTAGTAAAGTATGTGAAATGTAGCTAGGGCACCGTAACCCTTTTAGGCGAAAGCCTAATTCTGCTTGCCCAGCGAGTATGAGAGCACCGTACGCCCTTAGCTCAGGGGAACGGTATTTTCCCAACTCCCTTTCAGTATTAACAAAATGTGAAGCTAGTAAGCTACAAATGGAGCAGAAAAAAGATGGTACGAGTTAAAAGCCCTGAAGAGATTGCACGGATGGTACAAGAACATCCTATGGAGCTGCGCCGAATCTTCAGCATTACTGCACATATTGACCATGGAAAATCTACAGCATGTGACTATCTAATGCGACGAGCAGGTCTTTTGAGTGACACCTATGCGGGTATTGCCCGTAAAACAGATACTGATGAAGAGGAACAGGAACGAGGTATCACTATTTTTACTAGTGTGGCTTTATTGAATTATCGTTTTAATGATAAGGATTATCTTATAGAATTAAATGATACGCCAGGACACATAAGTTTCACTGGGGAAGTAAGCCGTGCACTTCGTGGTAGCGATGGCGCAGTATTGCTTGTGGATGCCCTAGAGGGTGTGATGACACAAACGGTTACCAATATTCAATTGGCTGTCGGGAATGAATTGTGTAAACCTGTGTTGTTCATTAACAAGGTGGATCGGCTTACAAAGGAGTTGAAGTTGAAACCAGAGGCGATTATAGAACGCTTCACTCAGATCATCAAGGAAGTTAATGAACAAATTGAGGCTGTGGCTCCTAAGCAATTTAAGAAGTCGTGGCAGGTGAATCCAGCTGATGGTCGAGTGGTTTTTGGTTCAGCAAAGGATGGATGGGCGTTCACGATTCCCATGCTAAAGGAAAAGGGAGTGCCTAATGCAAAATTTATCATCGAGAAATATGAGGAGGCTCTCAAGGGCGATTCTGAGGAACCTATCCAGTGGCTTCGAGAGAACTTCCCATTGGATGATGGGTTGCTTGAGGTAATCATCTCACATTTACCCAGTCCAGAAAAAGCAGCACATTACAGAATGAAAAGGCTATGGGGAGAGCGCATAGACAAGGTGGCAGAATACAAAAGCATCAAAGAGGCTGGAGATGATCCTGTTCAGCAAGCTGCCTATGGCATGCTGCATGTTGACCGAAACGCACCTCTTGTTGGAATGATTACTAAAATCTTCATTCACCCTAAAAGCAAGCGCCCAACATTGATTGGACGAGTTTTCAGTGGTACCCTCCGAGAAGGTGACGAAATCTATTTGCTTAATGCCCAACGAGTTCTACGAATTCGTCGTCTCGGTGTACAAGAGCTAGATAGCCTACTTCCTGTCTCAGAGGTGCCAGCTGGCAATCTCTTTGCATTGGAACTCCCAGAAATCCAACCCGCTGGCGAAACCTTTGTACGTGTTGAAAATAAAGACTTTCCACCCTTCGAAAAGATTCGCTATGTTTCTGATCCAGTTGTGAGTCGGAGTATCAAACCTTCAAACCCTCAAGATCTTGCTAAACTTGGTGATGTGGTGCGTAAATGGGTTCTGGCTGACCCAACAGCAATCTTCAGAAAAGATGAGGAAAGTGGCGAGTACATCCTAAGCGGTATTGACCCCTTGCAGATTGAAATTCTCACCAAACGTATCGCAGAAGAAATCAAGATCAAGATTGGAATACCAATCACTGTATACTATGAGGCACCAATGTCACCAGGTGTTCGCATCCGAACTAAGTGTCCTGAAGCCCTTAACAGAATTGAATTACATATTGAACCTCTTGAACCAGAGGTCATTCAACTCATTCGTGAAGGCAAAATCAGTGAGTACATGGATGATCGTGTTGTGTCGAAAGTCCTCCGTGAACAGGCAGGTTGGGATGCAAAGACTGGACGCAACATCTGGGCCATAGAAGGCACCAATGTACTCATTGACTCATCTCGCGGTGTCCAGCGTATGGAGCGCATCAAATCCTATGTCATAACATCATTTCGTGACTTCTGTGCATCCAGCGTGTTGGCACATGAACCCGTAATGGGTATGAAGGTCACCATATATGATGCTACTGTCCACGAGGACCCAGCCCATACGAAAGCTGGACAAATTATGGTAATGACTGGCTCAGCCTTAAACATCAGCTTCCTCAGTGCTAATCCTGGGCTCTATGAACCAGTACTTCGAATTGATGTCAAGACTCCTGAGGATACAATGGGCTCAATCATCAGCTATTTGACGCAGCACAGAGGAAAAGTCACAGGTACAGAAACAGTTGGCGGCAACGCCTTCCTTTCAGGTGAACTTCCTGCCTCTGAAGCTTCTCGTGGTATTGCAGACGAAATTCGTGGTGCTACCTCTGGGCGAGCTATTTTCGGTTATCAATTCGAAAAATTCCAAGTTCTACCAAGGTCCTTAGAATTTGAGACCATTATGAGTATCCGAAAAAGGAAGATTGATGAAGGTCGAGATATGGCTCAGGAAATACCCACCATTGAAGCCTTCAAAGGAAGAATATATCCAGAGTGGCAATCGCAGATGCCTATGATTCGTGAACATCTTAAGGGGTTGGAGCGTAAGGCTGTGGTTCCAGAACTTATGTCGCGTCTTCTTGGTGGCGACTAGTTCACTTCATGATTTTCTTAGTTGATTGGGAATATGGTGCTTGTGCATCAGTCCCTTTCTTTTTTAATATTTAGAGAATTAATTGTTTATTGCATCATAATCATATAGTATTGTGCAATCCGCAATTCAAGCTAAAAACATACACTTTAAGACGAAAACAAAATTATACTTCGACATACAGCGATGTTTTTGCTTTGCTAACCCATAGGCTTAAATTCTGAAGAATCGCAGCTGGCGAAGACTTGCTGATTCCCAGCAATTGTTTGTAATAATAGAATCTTTCTCAATCTTTGAATGAGAGACATAACACCAATAATCAAAAAGATCGAATGGATGGACAGTAATGCCCTCGTTAACTCTAATTGACATTATACTTGCACCGATAGTCTTAGGGTTACTGGCCATTTTTTCTTATAAGAAACGAATCGTTACAAAGTCTGGACTTGTAGCAGCCTTCTTCCTTGGACTCGGTATCTGGTGGTTAGCCTCATGGACCTGGTTTTTCTTGCTACTCCTTTTCTTCTTAGCCACTTCTCTATTTACACATTATAAGTATCAGCGGAAGCGCCAGTTCGGAGCTGCCCAGGAAAAGGGTGGCGCCCGTGCATGGTCAAATGTTCTTGCTAATGGCATGTTACCTCTAACCTTTGTGATTGCTGGTTATATCTTAGGATCATTGGGTGGAGGTATTGATGCCTTTGGGCGCACCAATGTAGGAATAGGTCCCTTGTTGTTTACAGCCTATCCCATAATGGGTGTTACATTTGCCGCCTTTATTGGAGCATTAAGTACTGCTACTGCTGATACATTGGCAACCGAGATTGGTCTGCTGAATCCTACACATCCAAGGCTTATCACCAAGCCCTGGAAGATTGTTCCTCCAGGAACTTCAGGAGGCGTTTCCTTGATGGGTGAACTGGCTACTATTGTTGGAGCCTTGATGATTGGTGGAGTTGCATCGATTATTGCACATCCCATCTGGTATATTGTGTTTGGGACTACTTTGATGCCTGAGCTTGGCACATTTGCGCCCATTACAATTGTGATAGTGGCAATGGCGGGTGGTTTTGCAGGGTGTACAGTTGATAGCCTGTTTGGTGCAACCATTCAAGGGATGTGGCGGTGCCGTTGCTGTGGTAAGGAAACTGAGAAACGTGTCCACTGTTGTGAGCCTGCCGAGTATCTAAGAGGTAACAGAATTTTTGACAATAACATAGTCAATTTGATTTCAGGTCTGGTTGGAGCCATTATAGCAGCATTACTGTATATGACGCTACTCAGTTTTGGATTCGCCTAGACAGCCAACCGAACTAGTGACCATTCTGCATTCAATTTTCCCTAATCAAAATGATTCAATGATATAATTATAAGAGCACAGATTTTGTTCTTATAGTCTGTGTACTGGCGAGTTAGGTGACTGCAATGACCCAGCGATTGACCAACGGGTTTTCAGTATTTGAACAGTGGTTGCGGCGTTATCGGTTGGACATAATAATTTGTGTCATTATCTTCTCAATCGCTTTAGCCACACGGTTACTGGCAACATTTCGATTTCCAATTGAAGTGGGAATGGATGGTGCCTATTACACTATTAATGTGACATCTCTACTCACAGGTGGGTACCTATATTATGATGCACCTATTGTCTCATTTGCTGTTTCTGCTGGTTTTTCTTTACTTTTTCATGATGTAATTGTGGGAGTAAAGGTTGCCTCTGCGTTTTTTGCAGGACTTCTTTGTATTGGTGCATATTTTGCTGCACGCAGCTTTGCAAAGGGTGATTGGCGTGCAGGACTTGTAGCAGGTGTTCTATGCATTGTGGATGTTAGCCAGTTCCAAGCAGTGACTAGTTTGGTGAAGAACGAAGCAGCCCTTGCCTTTCTACCCTTCTCATTAGCCTTCTTTTGCCGTTATATCAGTGAAGGACATCGTCGATTTGACTTCATTGGCTTTATTGTCTTTGGGCTTCTTACAACACTTAGTCACCTAATGACAGCGGCGTTGCTTTTTGCTGCCCTTCTTGTTTTCGCGGGCTATGAATTCCTAATTAGATTATTGAAACGGGACTGGAGAGATGCCCTGAAGGGTGTTGCATTACCCCTATTATTGGGAGGTATCATATTCCTTGGTATCTATGTTGCTAGTGATCTCTTCATTCCTGCTGCAGATACTTGGTATACCTCTAGTTCTCTTACAAAGGCTTCAGGTTA
>JABXGU010000019.1 GCA_016550415.1 archaeon
CATAGACAGGCTCGCACAGCTGCTTTATCCTTTCTTTCTCAGGGGTCATGGGTCCAGGCTTCCAACCTGGAGCAGGTTCGAACCAGAAGTCAGTAATTGAGCCTACACGTTCCTCTTTTGGTTTGAACTTTACCACGACTGGCATGTCGAATTCTGCTTCCCATGGTTTAATGCCTTTCAAATCGTTTGCAATTGCTGTTTTGCAGTTGTCCACTACTACATAGGCAAGAATGAATGGGAGCTTCGTGAGAACAGATTTGGCTGCCCAACCTGCTTGAGTGTAGGTGTGGACTCGTCCTTCTGGTTTCAGTTCAATCCATTTTGTGGGGGTCAGGTCACAGTCCAAGTTCCAGCAATGTACACGAGCCGGGAAGAACTTATCACCACACTTTGGACAACGGGTACCCATGAGTTTTCCTTCAATCAGTCCCTTTGCGTATGGGGATAGATCACCATAGCGAATTGCGTATAGTTGGTCATAGTGTAAATGCTGTACAAAGAGTTCTTTATCATTCGAGTATGCGTAATCGACAAACTGGAAGCCAACCTCCTTGCAATCTTGAGGGCGAATATTCTTTTTGCCTACCAGTGTTTCGTCTTTATCACCGCGAAAATCCTTCATTTTTACCGACCTCCCTTAGGCACCTGCAAAATGAAGTTCGAGATGCTTGTTCCTGTGCCAGCATGACTATTCACCAGCCCAGTACGCGCATCTGAAACCTGTGTTTTCTTGCTAAGGTGCTTCTTTGGAATCATTCCTGCAAGTTGATAGTAACACTCTACAGCAGACATTATACCCGTTGCACCGACTGGATGTCCAAAACCCATGAGGCCTCCACCAGGATTAGATGGCAGTTCTCCACCCACGAAGGTTTCACGGTTACGAACAAACTCGGTTACATTGTCTTTTGTACACCAGTTCAAAGCCTTGTAAATTTGCACTTCAGAAGTTGAGAAGGCGTCATGTAGTTCAGCCACATCTATCTCTTTTGCTGGATTCTTGATTTTGGCCATTTTATATGCTATTTCACCAGACCGGCGGCACGCACCAAATTCTGACATATCAGGATATCCCTTGCCATAGAGTTTGGTCCACCCCGGGAAACTAAGACGGTCACCAGCACGAATTGTACAACTGCTTAGACCAGCGCCAGTCACTTCAACATATTTCCCTGGAGCAACCTTCTTAGCGTACTCTTCAGTGCAAAAGACTGCAAAGGCACCTCCATGAGACATTAGACAACAATCATACTTCTTTATGGGGTAGGAGATTAGTCGTGAGTTCATCACATCATCGACGGTGATGTATTTGTGCTCATTGCGATACCATTGAGCTTTGGGATTATCCATTGCATTGTTTCTGTTCTTCATTGCAATTAATGCAAAGTCTTCTTCAGTCATGTTATGTTGTTTCATGAAGAGATGGGCCATCGCCGCATAATAGATTGGGTATATCCCACCTGCCAATAGTTCATATCGAGTATCGCTTGCCATGGCAATGAATTCAGCACCTTGACTTTGAGTAACTGAATCCATAGACTCCCATCCAGCAATACCCACAACATCATGGATGCCTGACTGTATTGCAAGGAAGGCTGCATAGAGAGCAGAGCCACCAGTATTTCCACCGTTTTCCACTCGATAGTGGGGGACCCCCACCAGTCCGAGATGGTCGTGAACAATCCATTCGGGGCACAATTGTTTTTCAAAGTGAACACTGAAATGACTGTAAACCATCAGGTCAATGTCTCGAAGTGAAAAGCCAGGCACGTCACGTCTGAATTCTAGGATGCATTCTGCTATTTCGTTCTCGCTAGTTGTATGGAGAGGATAATCAAAGGGGCTTGTAGCGCCACCAATCATACATACTTTGCGCAAATCAGATTCACCTGTTTTTTGATACGGTGGTGTTCGGTATGTGACGTTACAAAAGCCTTGTGCTAAGTGGAAGAATCTAATAAATCTAGCATAAGGAATAAATGCTTGGTCAACTCTTTGAGCTATTATTATTCCATTTGAATCTAAAGTTAGAAAGGCGAATTTCTATGGTTGATCCACGAATTGTAGAGCATGCACGCATACTTGTTGAATATTCCAC
>JABXGU010000165.1 GCA_016550415.1 archaeon
GCCCATAGCCGCTGACGAAGTGAAAGACGGTTTTCCCATTGACGCTCAGGACGACGAAGAAAGGGTAGAATCCGCTCGAACCGGTCCATGCGAAATCGATAACCACACTGACGACATACTGCATCTCTAGGATCGACTTTGAATCCACATTCTGGACAGCGAAGTGTAGACATATAATCTCACTACAGCAGGTGAGCCTTTTTTGCTTTCTGTTTCGAAGAATGACGAAAGGTTTAAGTTGTTAGCTTCGCAACTGAATGAGGAGTGACACTAAAATGGGGTATAGCGTTCTCCCAAACACCGTGCTTCTTCTTCAAGCGGGTTAGAAATACCGCTAATATCGAGGTGTCACACCAAATCAGAATTTTCGTTTTATCTAGATGCATCTATAAAAACGGAGGTCCAACTTTTTGATTAACAACAAGAAAATCGAAGTAAAATGGCAGAAACGATGGCGTGAAGCCCGTGCCTTTGAAGCAGATCCAAATCCAAAAAGACCGAAATTTTATGTGACGGTACCATACCCATATGCGAATGCACCAATGCACGTTGGGCATGGTCTAACTTACACAATTGGCGATATTATTACACGTTATAAACGGATGAATGGTTTTCACGTACTCTGGCCAATGGCTGCCCATGTCACGGGAACACCTGTCTTTGGCATAGCTCGACGCATACAAATGAAGGATCCTGCCATTATTGAGGAGTATAAGGGTCATATTGAGCTATATAGGCCAAAAAAAGAAGTTGATAAAATACTCCACACATTCTCTGACCCAATGGCTATCGCCAAGTTTTTTGCCAATGTCATCGAGGGAGACTTCCGAAAGCTCGGATATTCAATTGATTGGCGACGAAAATTTACAACAAACGACCCAGAATATCGAGCCTTTGTAACCTGGCAATTTCAGAAATTACAGCACCATGGATACATTACCAAGGGTACATATCCAATTCTTTACTGCCCAGCTTGTAAAAATGCCGTTGGTGAAGATGACCTTTTAGAAGGCGAACAAGCAAAGGTTGCAGAATTTGTCGCAATCAAGTTTCCATTCGAAGATGGCTACTTAGTTGCAGCAACACTTAGACCGGAAACAGTCTATGGTGTAACTAATATCTGGGTTAACCCGGAGAGTTCATATGTCAAACTCCGTGTAGGAGAGGAGTTCTGGTACGTTGCAGAACCGGTTGCTAGCAAACTTGAGCTTCAAGGGCATACAACTGAAAAAGTCGAAGAAATCTCTGGCAAAGACCTTATTGGTAAAACTTGTCAATCACCAGTAGAGTCCCGTAATCTCCTAATTCTTCCTGCGTCCTTTGTCAACCCTAATAACGCAACTGGAATCGTATACAGTGTTCCTTCCCATGCACCCTTCGATTGGGTGGCACTGCATGACCTTCAAGAATCCAAACCAATCCTACGCAAGTATCGCCTAAATGTTTCAGCAGTTAGAGCAATTAAACCAATCTCCATTATTTCGATTGAAGGCTATGGTAAACACCCTGCCATCGAACTAGTTGCTAAGATGAAAATAGGAAACCAAAAAGAAGTGGAAAAATTAGACGAAGCAACAGAAATTCTCTACAGAGCAGAATTCTATAGTGGGATAATGAAGGATAATTGTGGACCATTTGCAGGACGTCAGATTAGTAAAGCAAAAGATGATGTCATCGCCTATTTGAAGGATCAAAATAGAGCCTTCCTATTCTATCAGCCAGATAGGCAACCGGTTATTTGCCGCTGTGGAAATGATGTGGGAGTTGCAGTACTGAAAGACCAGTGGTTTATCAACTACGGTCAGCCAGAATGGAAAGAACAGGCAACTCGAGCCTTAGAACAGATGTTTATCTTTCCTGAAATGTACAGACGTTTATTCGAGTCAACATTTGAATGGCTCAAAGAAAGGCCCTGCGCACGTCGCCGTGGACTAGGAACACCATTACCCTTCGACCCCAAATGGGTAATTGAGTCCCTCTCTGATTCAACAATATACATGGCGTTCTACCTTATTATCCATCACATCCATACAAATAACATCAAACCCCAGCAACTCGACCAAGCATTCTTCGACTATGTATTCTTAGGAAATGGAGACATTGACCAAATTAGCAAGAAAACAAAGATTACCAAGGATACTCTAAAGGCAATGCGTACAGAATTTGAATATTGGTACCCCAATGATTTACGCCATACTGCAATTTCTCATATCACTAATCATCTTTCCTTCTTTATCTTCCATCATACAGCAATCTTTCCAGAGAAATATTGGCCACTAGCAATAACACTGAACGAACATGTGATTCGTGAAGGTAGAAAGATGAGTAAAAGCAAGGGTAATGTCATACCCTTAGCAGAGATTCCTCGACAGTGGGGTGCGGACCTCTATCGTCTTTACATCAGCCAAATTGGTGACCTTCAGACTCTCGTTGACTGGCGAGATAAAGAAGTAGCCACAATGCAGCGAAGACTTAACAAGCTAATTCGTATCTTCGAAGAAGC
>JABXGU010000166.1 GCA_016550415.1 archaeon
CCATGACCTAGTGAATGTAGCATCCCCTCTGTAATACCTGGAGTGCGATTAGCTGAAGCATGCCCATCCTTCTCAAAAGAGTCCGCCATAACATTCACGATATTTTCTGCTGTTCCATTACCAGCACTGAGTGCATCGATCACAGCATCCAATGCAGCTTCGACAGACTCGAACAAATTTTGTAACCGCTTAGAAATGTGTCCTCGAACGATTGTACGAGTAATATCAGCATGATAACGGTCCTCTAACAGTCGTGGAAAAATATCCACAATAATCGGTTGATTAGCACGTAACTTATCTTGTGAGTTTCCAAAATAATGATAATCTGAACTTTTCATTCCACCTGCAACAATCAAACCTTCATCACTTTCTGATTCATTTTCCACTAGTGAGTGCACAATAATCTGTTTTAATCGACCAACAGTTAGGGGACTCTCCTTATATTGTAAAATCCGGTTGGCACTCACCTCACTATTTTGAATAACATTAACGACTTCGTGAAAAGCTGCCTCCGTTACTCGACTTGCTTTGTTAATTGCTCGAATTTCCCTCGGATCTTTCGTCTCACGAGCTGTAAGAAACAAATCTTGAACAGGTTTTACCTCGATACCCAATTGCAATAAATATTGAACGTACTGGGCATCAGTCCTTCTCGGAATTCCTACAATATCAGTTTCTGGAAGCAGATTATTAACGACATCTTCAGCTAATCGCCGTTCTATTTCTCCTCGGGATTGTTTCTCACTAAGGGCTTGATTCCAAGTCGGACTTAAACTATGAAAATGTGTTATCGAAGAGTACTTCTTGGCTCGCCTGCACACAGCATCTGTTGCTGCAAGGATTACAGGTTCTTCTCTTTGTTTTACAAGAAAAATATCATCAATTGCATGAAACCTAGACAAGTAAAATAAATCGGGATTGTGGATGCTCTTTCCCTCAAGAAACAGTGTATCAACCTCGTATTCAGCCATTAAACCATTCAAATCCTCTAGCATTAGAAACCAACTCTGAGTATTCGATATAACCAAGGAGGATTTTGAGGTGTACTTAATCTCACCTTAAATCTTCTGATGATTTCACGTTAGGCTTAAACCTCTCAATTTCATATTGATTACTGTATCGTGCTTGCATAATACCTAAGTACTCATAGTACTGCGGGAAGTGACCAGAATTTTGGTCACAAAGTCACAGATAGCATATGTGCGCTGACCAGATGAAAGCATCTTAGTGATAGACTATGCCTGATGATACTACAAATGTTGACACGTCTAATGATGAATCCAGAACTTCCTTTGAATCATCTAAAGAAACTTTAAAACCAATCCCGGATCTCCCACCAACAGAGAAGCCCTCCGATTCTGTACACGGATTTTTATCGTCAGTAAAAGCAGTATTGACGTATCAAAGCTATTCAGTTTATCTGGTAACATCCTGGATTCTGGGAGTTTTTGGTATCATTATGCAAAGTTATCTTATGCTTTTCTTACGTGATTATCTCCTCTTTTATATTCCCAGTGTTGATTTCGTATACATCACAATAGGTATCTTCCTAGTAGTTTACATGGCTACCGAATTAGTAGCCCGATTCTTTGGTGGCTATGTCGGTGATAACTACAATCGCAAAAAGCTCTCTGTTCTAACAATGCTCTTTGGCGGAATTGGTATGCTTGTACTAGCCTTTAGTACCGGAATTCCTTTGTTATTAATTGGATCTCTGATAATGGCAGGCACCGCGCTCTTTGCAAGTGGTTCAACATCTTATATCTATGAACAAATTCCCCCAGAACATAGCGGATTAGCCATGGGCA
>JABXGU010000167.1 GCA_016550415.1 archaeon
GAAGCCAAATGGCACTTCGAACCCACACCAAATGGTACCCAAGTCACCTACGAACTAACATATACACTACCAGAAATGTTCCTTGGCAAACAACTAGACGAAGCGACCCGACAGCAACTCGATGAGCAAATCCGATTAGACACCAAAAAAACACTTACAAATCTAAAAACTCACCTTGAACGCAAATAACCACTAGCTTCAATCCAAGCTAGCTAACATCCAATTCTTCATCTTCAAGTCTTTGGATGATTATAGATTGGCAATAATCAGTCTTCAATACTTGCTCCACAGTGAAAACAAAAGTCATCTTGTGGGCGAATTTTCTTTCCGCATTGTGGACAAAAGCTAGGAACAGGTGTTCTCTCAGGTTTGGATGATGGCGGGTTCTCTTCAGGGGGTACTTCCTCTTTTTCTAAGGTAGCAGCTGGAGCAGGTACAGCAGGTTGTGGCATGGTTCTTGCTTGTCGGCGTTGTTGTATTTCTGTGAGAAGACGACGGTAGATAACACTCCAAACTGTTCTTGTGTTATTTTGTGTTCCGTGTTTTGGACAACTGAGTGTGAAGGTAGTAGCATTCTGTGTAGAACTGCCACCAGGAATAGGGGCGATTTCTTGTCCACAAAGGGCGCATCGGAAAAGACGGTCAGCGACAACGCCAATCCATAGGTCCATGCCCGAATGGTCAAGTGTTATTGTGTGTCCAGCTCGATGCTTAGGACAGATAACCATCACTGAAATCTTGTCTTTCGGTGCAGGATCTAAAGTTAATACTACTAATGGGGCACCACACGAACATGTGAAATTCGCTTCGATTGCAGCTTGCACCATTGAAACTCACGCTCAACTCACCGGATGCGCCGTCCGCAGCTAAAGCAGAAGCGATCCATCGGTTCTACTCGAACCCCACATTGCATACAAAAAGTAATTGGTCCTTCACGTTGTATTAGCATTTCAGGCTGAGCTGACAAGGCTAGGGATCTCGGGGATGTTGCCCCATGTTGGGTGGCTGTAGTGTAAGCTACTGTTTGGGGGAATGGCCTTAGCTGGGTTATCCCCACACCTGTAGACGGGTAGAATCGTGGTTGATAACCTCCACTGCGAAATCCCACATCTATTTCAGGGCTATTCGTAATATGTGGATATAGGGGTGTCCAGATATATCGGTAGGTCCTGTTGGGATGGTTTTGTGGGCAGTAAGCCCGCAGTCTTGTAGTACGATAGGTTTGATGTGTTATGACTTGGGCAGCTGTCCGCTCTCCACAATATTGGCAGCGGTGAAGGCGATCAGCTAACGTTGGAGCCCACTCCTCCAATAGAGCAAGGGGCAAACGGATCACATCAGTTGTATTGTCCAATGGACAAACTCCTTTTACTCGTACTTGTGGTCCCCGTGAAGAAGCAGCCATAACGACGAGAGGTGCTCCACAGAAGCGACAAGACAGACGACGGTTCCAAATATTACCTGCTGCTGTAGCAACTGTAATGTAAGGAAAACCTGTCTGTTGTCTGGCAAATTTTATCTTCCTCCATAACTGGTCGTTTTCATTATAAGCTACAAGAATTAGGATTGCTGATACGAAAATTAGCCAATTAAATATACAAATGAATCCTGCAATTAGCTCGAGGATTCCTGCAGCTTGGAGGTCACGAACAGATTGCTGTGGTCTTATCTTGACTTTTCCAACAGCACTTAGAGATAAGGCACAGGCAATAATCCCCACTAAGAATGCGAAGAGATTTAGATATCCAAAAGCCAAAAAGAAAAAAGACCAAAAATTAACATAATAAATACCGAATGGGATAATTGGACCAAAGACTGCCCCGATTCCACCCAAAATTCCTAGTGTTTCAATTGTTTCGGTCCGGCCCAAGACCATTCCTCCGCTCTAATAATTACACAATTATCTGTGCAATTAGAGGAAAATCATCGATTAAAAGATTGACCAAATCGGCATAAACGCTTTGGGTATTTTTTTCACACAAGAAGATATATGAAAGATGATGCTGAGCCGCATCCAGAGGATATTCAGGGTGATTCCCCGGCATGGTAATCAAAATCAAAGATGCTAATAGAGAAACTGGAGATGACTTAATCCACCTTTGTGTACCAGAGGAACACGCAGACACTCCTTCATTCGTTGAAGGTATGAATGTCAAAAAACAGTGGGTCAACCATGTCTTAGCGGATTTTGGCTGCGTTGCCAAACTAGCATATGACGGCAAAGACCCAATCGGTATGATACAATACCTCCCAGACCCAACAGAACATCTTATCAAAATTACCTGCATCTTTGTTCCCCAAACAAAAAATCTACGAAAAGGTGTGGGTAGAACTCTAACAAGAAACCTCATCGATGATATGAAAACCCCAAAACCATACTTCAACGATACAACACCAAATGCCCTAGTTACGTGGGCTTTCGACATACCAAACAGGTACGCACAAACAGAATTCTATCAAAAGATGGGTTTCAAAAGAGCCGTTGGAGACGATCCATTTCTCCTCTATTTTCCCATCAAAAAAGGATATACCCACAAAGCTAAGGAAAAGGTGTATATTCCACAAGACGAGGATCGTGGAAAAGCATTAATCTTCTTAGATCCGTCATGTCCATTTTGCATTTCATTCACAGAGCAAATAAAGAGTCTGATAATCGAAGTTGACACCGACATACCGATTCATGTGTTCAACAAATATGAGGTGCATGATGAAGTGGAAAAGCGTGGAAATATATCTGAATGCATCGTGAATCAGCATCCCATCAAATCATTCTTCATGGATAAGGAAAATTTCCAAAGAGAGGTACGCGAAGCACTAGCAAAGAGATTATAGTTCATATCAGCTAGGGCTTTAGATTTTTCAATTGCGACAACTCTTAAATAGCTCTTATCCTGAAAGCGCCGACATCACCTCATAATATTGGGTGGTGTCAATCTTTGAATGAAAAAAAAGTTGCAAATCCTGCTCCGCTGGGACTAATGGGTTTTGGCATGACTACAGTACTGCTTAATCTCTTCAATGCTCAAATCATCGATTCCAACTCTTTGGGTATGATATTCTCCATGGGTCTCTTCTATGGTGGAATAGCTCAAATCATCGCAGGTATCTGGGAGCTGAAGAATGGTAACACATTTGGTGCAACAGCATTTAGCTCCTACGGACTCTTTTGGCTGACCTTTGTTTACATCAACTTCTTACCTGAAATGGGAATTGTACCTGCCATCGCAGAACCAGCAATCAAGCAATTAGTGCTAGTACCATACCTCCTCTTGTGGGGTCTCTTTACCTTCTGGATGTTCCTAAGTACGTTGAAAACCAACTACGCTCTAATGTTTGTTTTTGCCTCATTGGCAATTCTCTTCTGGCTACTAGCCTTAGGTCATTATCACTACTGGAACACTTGGGCTGGTGGAGCAGGAACCCCTGATCCCTTGATTAATATCATCGCAGGAATTGAAGGCATAATCTGTGGTTTCAGCGCGATTTACTTAGCCATGGCTGAGGTCATGAATGAAACCTACGGAAAAGATGTAATGCCTATTGGACGAAGAAGTAAATAGCCTACAAATATCCAGTGTGAAAAGCTGGATTTCATCCACCTATACCCAAATGGCGAATAAGCCATATCACAATGAGGATGGGGATGGTCTGGGTCCATCTAACATCCTCTACTACTTTCTTTTTATGATTTTACTCATAAAGTAACTGCATTTACCTTGAAGCGTTTTACCGGTTTCAAAAAAGTAAAAGGCGCAACAATCTATCTGATGGAAACCAGTGTATGTAGATGCAAGAAGAAACCACTGACTTACCAATAGTGGACGCCTATGTGGAACTACGACGTATTCTGATTGAAAGAAAATGCCAAATAGTCCGGGCCAGTCCTCCAAACAGTATTGTAGTTCAACAAGGCTCGTGGTTAGGTTTTTCTCCCACGACCATGTCGAAATTCATTAATTTTCAATTAACGACTTCTGGAGAAGTTACAAAGGTCAGAAGCGTCACTTATTGGTCCAATATTCTAACAGGTTCTCTCGCCATGGGATACACTGCATGTTTTTTCATCCTAGGCTTTGCATCATTAATCCTCTTAAATAGTGAAATAATCCCCTTTCCTGGTTCTCCTTCAGGTCAGCTTATTCTATCGCTAAGCGGAATAATCTTTCTTCTAATTCTTATGCATCTTTACAGCTATGTAAGACGTGCAACCATTACCAAGAAGATACTCACTCTACTAAGAGTACGTGGATCACCATTACATGTCAAGCTTACCCGTGTCAGACATCGTGCACAAGGTGCATCGGAGTCCAAGGCATAACTGAATCTTCATGACCCAGACTCCCTGCGCCCAGAAGCGACGAAGAAATGGGACACGATTCCTTTGATTAGTCCTCTTGTGATTGCTTTAACGACCGATACGTATCCTTACGCTGCGCCTTATTGAGAGTCTTCAGATGCTCAACGAGAGCCTCCTTCTCATCCGCAGTAAGACCAGGGATTTTAGCGAGTTCACGATTAATCTCCCGCTCAACAGCTGTAAGCACCCGTGGAGCCTCAACAGGTTCAACCTCATCAGGCGGAGCCACATCCTCAGTAGGCTCCGGCGGTTCAGCAGGCTCAACCTCATCAAGCGGAGTCACCTTTTCCTCAGTCGGTTTCGGTGGACGCTCACGTGTAGTAAGGAAGTCCATACGACGCTGCGCCATCTGCCTACGAAGATCATTCAAGAACCAAACCCGGTCCACACGAGGAATCTTACGCATCTCCTCAGCCAACACCGCCTTCTCCTCAGCACCCAAACCAGGAATCTTATCCAACTCACCCAAGATATCCTCCTCAGTAGCCGTAACCTCCTCCAACTCCTCAGAAGTTGGAATCATAGCTGGTGTGGCAAGGACGCCAATTGTCGCCATGGCATTACTAATGGGCTCTTCCATTGAGAGGTCTCGTGTACGGAAGCGCTTTTGGTCCTTCCGACCCAACGTATAGCCCTGATGCTTTTCTACAGATTTGGCAAACTTGCGAAGGCGCCGGACCTCCCAAGGAATTGAAAGAATTCTGGCCCACAGGGTCCAACTTATAATCAAGATAAAGACAATGACAGCGATTATTATGGTACTATTGATGATGAGTGTGTCTTGTGGACTGAATACTGAACTTAAGGCCATACTAATTTCGCCGCCTTCTAGTTCGAAGAATGTGTTTTCAAGAAATTCTTCTTCGAAACCAATTCGGAGGATACCAGAACTGGGAGTTGTACTATAGATAGTTATAATGTAAATTCCATTCCCAACCTCTTCAATAGACTGCTTGACTAGACCTAGAATTCCTGTCATATCAATTGTTAAATTCTCTGCAGCATTAGTAACGCCGATCCCATGCCAAGTGTCAGTGAGATTCAGTTCAATGGAATAGACCCGGTAGGAGAGGATGGTATTCACTTCAATGGGTGAGCGGAATTCATCTTCATTGACAACTTCGATATTTAATGGAATAGTAGTAATTTGCAGTTGATGTATTAGTAGCGATGTATCATGGAATGGTAAAACGAAGGATACATCTACTGATCCAGTTTTCAATGAACGGAGATATATCATAGCAACCCAGAGACGTGATATTTTATTGTATTCGAAGAATTCAGAGGCACCTAGAATTTCAATAGAGAGAGTACCAAAACCCATGGCATCAGTACGAGGAATACCTTCGAGGTTGGTCAAGTTGACATAGATGCGAAGATAATCAGAAACAGGTATATGCCAGATTGCATCAGCTATTGTGATATCATGCGAATACTCTACTCCACTAATGTTTCGGACTGCTTCAACTTTATAAAATTCGAGTATAGTAATTTGTGGAAACACAGTGATGGTTATACTAGCTGATGCATACTGAAATCCATCTTTAATCCCTGAGATTGAAATTTCTATAGGTAAGCTTGTCGTTACCACGCCTGTTGCAATTAGGTCAGCGTAATACCAGCCAAGCGTTCCATTGGGCAGAAGTAGACCGCTGCCTGCTCCCCAGACGTAATTCATGGTAACACCGTCTACACCAGTGTCATTGGGTTCATTTGTCCATGTGTCTGAAAAGAAGACAAAAATCCTGAAACTATCATTGTAATATTTGTTTAGTACAGGGTCGGCAAGGATGATTCGTGTTGTAATCGGAGTCAATTGTGCTGTGAAGGTTTCAGCTTTTTGTATTGTATTAGGATAGCTTGCAGCTATAGTTACGGTCCAGCGCACAGTTTCCAATCCAGCTGTTGGAATGGTTGCATTATAGAATCCATC
>JABXGU010000168.1 GCA_016550415.1 archaeon
AATGCCCGTCAAGAGACATTTGTTTCAGCAGTTGATACAAACTTTGAACTTGGTAATGCTCTAAATGAGCGAGATAAGAAAGCAGTAAGGAAAACGGTATCAGGTCTCTTGAAACTGCTACATCCCGATGGAAACTGGAATCAAGATGAACTTGAAGAATATCTTGAGATATCCTTGGAAATGCGAAGACGTGTAAAAGAGCAGTTGAAGCGCATGGGTGGAGTTGAATACTGGAACACCAATCTTTCATACAAATCATTTGAAGGAATTGATGATAAAGTAGTAAGCGTTCCAGAAATTCGTGAAGGACGACTAATCACAGCAGAAGCTCAACCACCAGGTGCAGTTTATTCAATTGGATGGGATTCTAATATTGGAAAAGCGGTTCTATTTCGATTAGAAGCACAACTCATGAAAGGCACAAGTAAACTCCGAGTAACAGGGGCAGTTGATAAATTAATGAAGGAAGCTGCGACAACTGCTTTTGATTACCTAAAAAGCCAAGCTAAAGAGCTCAATGTCGAGAAAGCATTCGATGGGAAAGATGTACATCTTCAAATTATTGATTTGATGCGTGCCACAGAAGCACGACAAACAGGTCTTTCATTATTTATTGCTATGCTGTCTGCTTTGAAAAAGGCACGTGTTTCACCAGGTATTGCAATTACTGGTGATATCAGTATTCACGGGGAAACGCTGCCATTAGAAAACCTTGCAGAATGTATTCTGCTCGCTCGAGAGAATGGTGCAAAAACCCTCATACTTCCTATCGACGCAAAAGAAATAGTTCATACAGTTCCTGAGCAAATTCTCGAAGGTTTTAAGATAATATATTGTTCAAGTGCAAATAACTGCGTTAATACCATTTTTTGAGAAAAGGATGAGTCGATGTTCCGTGTTATCTTTGAGTATTGGCATATATGTCTTCGTTATATGCCATCCAGGTGTCGAGATTTCGCACTTTAGTGCGAAACTTTCTGGTGTTCTTCCATTTCACGAATCTAATTTGGTGTTGATAAATCGTCCATTGTCCTGGGCAGTGGGGAGTTGGTGAATTTTGTCCTTGAGCCAGCCAATTTGGGTGGTGGATCGGGCATCGAAGGCGGGGACGTAGGGTTTAATATCGAGTAGTGGGGTGCCATCCACAACATCCACATCTTGGACAAAGAGCTGACCTTTCTTGATTTTTTTGAGTCGGACGATGGAGAGTCCGATGGGGTTGGGGCGGCTGGGTCCGCGAATGGCAAAGATGCCCCGTTTTTGTGTATCCATGAAGGGTTTCCGAAGCAAGGAACCTGGCTTTGCGAGATGAAAGTGGTATATGAGCATGATGTGAGAGAACCCGTCTAAATCTTGGAGTCCCGTTTGATACTTGGGGTTAACTTCAACGATGCCTTCGATGTCGTGGGCGGCGGAGGGTTGGATGGGCACGCCTTTCGGTTCTTTGAAGGGTGTGTGTATTACACCGATTGGCTGGTAACAGATTTGTGGCATATGATCACCATGCTGGTTTCAGTTAGACTGGGGTGGTGAACCTTTTTATGCCTCCCTTTCTGATGGGGCGATGAGGTTTCATCATGAAGTCTGTGATTGATGTGTTGTTGCAGTCCTTTGAGTTGGAAGCTAACCAAGCCCGGTGTGTCCTCAATGTCATCAAGGACGGAGATTTAGGGTATACACCCAAAGAGGGACTACGTACACTCGGTGCTCTTGCGAACCATCTTGCGCAGATTCCCCTCATTGATCCGAGTTTATTCGCTAGCGAATTGGATACCGTGGAGAAAGCACAAGCCCGAGAAAAGGAGCTGAATCGTTCAACCGTCAAAGAGCTTCTTGCTGTTTTCGATGACGGTGTTGCGACGGTGA
>JABXGU010000169.1 GCA_016550415.1 archaeon
AAATTGCCATAATCAGAATCAATAATCCTCCTGCCAACGCTCTCAACCCAGAAATATTCAAGATACTACGCACAACCCTTACGCGGCTGGACAAGGACAACACTAAAGCAATTATCCTCACCGGTGCAGGCGATCGCTTCTTCATCGGAGGCGCTGACATCAAGCAATTCATTGGGCTAGACACAAAAGGCGGTGAAGGTCTTGCTAAAATGGGTCAAGAGTTCACTCTCTTCCTTGAACAACTTAGTAAGCCAATAATTGTAGCTGTTAATGGATTCTGCCTTGGCGGTGGAATGGAAATCTCTCAAGCCTGCGACTTCATTATAGCTTCAGAGAAAGCAAGTTTTGGTCAAACAGAAATCAAACTCGGAATTATTCCCGGTTGGGGTGGAACGCAACGTCTTCAACGATGGATGGATCCCCAACGCGCCCGCGAACTCATTCTCACTGGTGAACTAGTCTCTGCCTCCGAAATGGGCTCATTTGTTTACAAAGTAGTTCCTCACGACCAGTTACTCACGACTGCAAAAGACCTTGCCAAACGTATCGCTGCACGGGGACTAGTTGCAATAAAGCTCGCAAGGAAAGCATTGAAACAAGCCATGTATCTACCGCTTCAAGAGGGTCTCAAATTAGAAGCACGCTACTTCGGTCAAACTTTCGAGACAGAAGATGCTAAAGAGGGCATTAATGCCTTCTTAGAGAAACGTGAAGCCAGAATCTTGGACAAATAAAATTTATCGATTCATCAAATCAGAACTTGGTCAGGGTTATATTAAACCAGCTAGTTGGCTTTTCAACTTATCCAGTTCCTCATCGCGTAAAATGCAGATTCGCAACAACTATTTTTTCAAATCTTCATTTTAGGAAATGCACTTAAAGTACCCCTAGGATTCATGACGCGGAGTACAAGCAAACTCTAGGAGGACTACTCTGTTTGTTTAGTCCTTCAAGCAGTTTTGGGGGGTGCTCCACCAAATGGAACGCAGACAAGCCACAGTTATAGGCCTCATGTTTTTATTAATACCCTTATCCACACTACCTGCCTTGACATTACCTACCTTAAATCCTGCCAATTCTTCCAGGGCTGGGAACCTAGACGGTTCTTTGGCGGAATCACCAATATTCTCTAGCTCTATACCTCAAGTTCCTAGTCCTGATTATTCAAGTGTGGGAACTGCTCGTAGCACTGCTGAATATGCCAATCGCACCGATGCAAATCAGAATCTACACCTATTCTATTACAGTACATCCGGTACTCGAACCAATGATACTGCAGAAGCTGTCTTGCCTCCTGGATGGGAAGGTTACATGCTGTACACCTATATCTATCAAATAGCAGAAAACCGCTGCTGGCTGCTCAATCCTGGCTTTAACAATTCTGCCCAGTATTGGAACAATATCACCTTTGATGGTGGTTCTTGGACTAATGTAATAACAAATTATTACCGCGCTGACGGGCACGGAGCTGGAAACGCAGCTGTTGAATGTTATATTGATGGTTTTGATCGTGGTGGTGGATGGTTTTCATACGATCCACAGGATTATGCACGGTGGAACCAAACTATTGATGTTCCTCCAAGGGGACAAGTTCTTTCAGCTTCAATAAGCTTCGATTATTGGGTTTGGACTGATTCTGGATGGGGTTTGGGATTACCATTCCAAATTTATGCTAGAGTGGAGGGGCAAAGTGTTCATTCTGTTGGATTCGACAATGTCCTTGTCGGAGAGCAGACATGGACCAATACTGGTATCCAATCCTTTAGCTCCAGTATTATTGACTTGTCTGATGGATTGAATGTTCAGGTCGGATTACGGTACACAGGTGGCAGTGGTACTCGGTTCTCTCCTGATCCGCAGCCTCATGCTCGGTTCGACAACGTATTTCTCTATATAACCGCTCTTGTCAAACCTTCAGACATTAACTTAACAATGAACGGTCATGATGTTGTCGATGTAGATTTTGGCATTGGGCGTGTCGCAGATAATCAGACAGTAACACCATGGACCACAACTCCTGTTGTAGCCTATCTCAATTGGACATCTGCACCATTTCCTCCAAATCCAAATATGGATATGGATGTAACTCTTACTATTGACACCAACCTGTTTTCCCGTAAGTTTAGTTCAACACTTTATGATCAGAATCCCACTCACACTGGTACCCTCTTCGAAGCAGTTAGTGGTCAGAATACATCTTGGACTATGTATTATCAGTTAGCTCTTCCCAACCAATATGGCAATGATCATTTTAACTTTACAATACCTATTGATTGGAATATTACGTTCGTCTCAGAACCCCAATTACCTACGACAAATAAAGTTGGACAATGTTCTGGAGGGCAACTTGGAGATGGCTACTTATCC
>JABXGU010000170.1 GCA_016550415.1 archaeon
GAGTTGTTACAGAAAAGGATTCTCAAGTGTTACATGATGAAATACATACATTATGCCGCCATTTAATCAAGGGCATTGCTGAAGGAAAATTACCAACCTTGACTCTTCCACAACGTGGTGGGACCAACATCGTTTGGGATGAGGAAAATGACCTGCTCCTTTTAGGAGAAAAAACGACAACTCGCTCATTGGGGAATCTACGTACAGCAAAGGATATTACTCGTCTAATACGAGTTCTTGAAATCGTCCATGAACTACTGGAAAAGAATATCCATGCTACCAAGCGTGAAGTTTTCTATAATGATGTCAAACTCTTTGAGAATCAAAGACAAAGTGACAATGCCATTGACGACATTGCTCCACTTCTTGGTACAAATCGGGAGTCCACACACGTTGTGGCCAGCGCAAAGGGTACAGTTCTTGGTCGTCTGACAATTGAGGATAGTGGAGACCGCATTGATTTAACCAAGTTAGGTACAGGTGGTTGGTCCATTACCCCTTTCCTTGATCGAGTGGAAATCATCGAATCTGATGCTGAATTCCTTCTAGTTATCGAGAAGGATGCTGCTATGCTGCGCTTAAGTGAGACAAAGTGGTGGAAACGTTATCCCTGCATCCTTATGACTGCTCGTGGTTCTCCTGACATTGCCAGCCGCATCTTCGCACGTAGCTTAGTGAAGAAACTAAAAATTCCGGCATTTAGCCTGGTTGATTCAGACCCCTTTGGTGCCTGGATTCATTCTGTTTATTTGCGTGGTTCCAAACGATTAAGTTATGAAAGTCCCTTTCTAGCGACTCCTGAGTTAAGATTGTTGGGTGTTCTGAGTCGAGATCTTGATGCCTATAGGGTTCCCAAGGAGTGCCGACTCAGAATGACTCCTGAAGATATTAAACGAGCAAAGGATATGCTGAAGGAACCCTTTGTAAAGAAGAATCCACGCTGGGTTGCAGACATCCAGCTTATGCTAAAACGTAAAGAAAAAGCTGAGATACAAGCCCTTGCCGCTCATGGTTTCGAATTCTTAACTGAAACATACCTTCCAACAAAACTAGAGACTGGAGACTGGATTTGACCTAATTTAATTTAAACAACTCTTCAAGGATTTTAGATGGGCAAACCCACTCCTTCATTGAAGGATCAAATAGGGAGATTGGTAGTTCTCGTATACGGTGAGGGAGTGATGGTGAAATAAAATGAGGTGATGTAAGGCTCACACCTTTTGTCTTTAGAATGTCAGGTAAGGATGTGGCGAAGGGAACTAATCCTCCTTTTGGTAATGAAGCTGCACAGAGGAGGCTAGGTGTTGTTCTTTTTAATCTGCCTTGAATGATTGGAGGTTGGAGATGCCAGCATTGGTATTGGGGAAGTAACCGAAGAAGTTTGGTGACTTCAACGAGATGGTTGATAGTAGGTGCTGAAATAAGAAAGATGATGGTCTCACAAAGTTGATTGGGTGTCATGTGAATGCGTGGAACAAGCAGCGTTGATATGAATTTTTTAAGATAATTTCCTGCAGTCGTAAGAGAGATGCTAGCGTTTTTAGCTAGTTGACGGGCGCTGACTCGAACGTCTTTCTCTAGTACATAAAGAGCGCGAAGAATTTCAGGTGTCAGTTTGACTACTTTGCCTTCATAGGTAATTTCTTTGGTGAGCCTCTTTGGTGAGGGTGTTTCCCTTAGTCGGCTTTGGCTGAGAATTTGCCACTCGTCTATGGTGAATTGTTGCCACCAGTGAAAATTCCATCCCCATTCAAATCGATTAATATTTGCAAGAATCATATTGGCACTTGTTTGAATAGACCATTTTGTAGCCTTTTGGTGGAAAAGTGATGATATCTTTTCAGGAATGGTAAAGATAGCAACTATACCTGTACCCATGCTGGTCAATGGTGAGAGTAAGTACATGCAAAAGGGAAAGGATTCAAATCGAGTTTGTATAGCATTTTGGTTGTTTTTTGGCGTATGATTGGATGGTTGAGGATTGAATAGGAGGAGGCTGGGGGTTAATCCAATTCGATGGTAGTTGATTTCACCGATTACTTGAAGGTTCATTTGGTCCTGAAGCCAAGTTAGACTCCTTCGTATGGCTCCTCGAGACAATTGTGTATGAATACTTAGTTGTCGTTCACTGAGATCTGGGTTCTCTGATAGGTGGATGAGAACTTTTTGATGGGATTGCTTCAGTAATGGGGTAGTTGAGCCTTCTTTAATTTCCAAAATAGTAAGTCTTGATAGGCTTCTTTTGGGAACAGACAAAGCTATTTGGTTCACGTTTTCCAGACGTTGAAGTAGGGTTGGAAGGCTGTTTTTCTTCTGCAGTTTTTCAACCAGCTGAGGAATCGTTTTTAGATTATCCATCTCTTTCGGTGATGGAGTTTTTCCACCCCATCTAAGACGGTGCCAAGTTGGTCTGTCCTTTTCAGGAAGAAGCTGAGATGCAATAATATTGGCAAACTCCTGTGCATCACGAGCCTCTTGGAAAGTGGATGGAAGAATATGACGAATTCCTTCACGGAGCAGGAGTCCTGATGCTAATGGTGAGATGAATAGAAATTGTGGAAGTATATTGATGAGTCCCTCCACTAGGTGTCGAGTTGTCCCCCACCAGCTGCCTTCCTCTGCAAAAAAGGATGTGATAGTAATAGGTGCTATTGATGAAGATTCAATTTCAAATAATGTTCGGAGTCTGCTCAATTCAGTTTCAAACATGCGCATTGCGGAGGATAACCTTTTTTCCCAATCTGATGTGGGATCATAACCCTTCTGAATTAGCTTTTCTAATGGTTCACGAATTGAACCCGGAATAGACTTTTCTAATAAAGTATCTGGGTAGCGTAGAAAATCAAGGTCAACAAGTATTGTATTTAGTTCATCTGGTTCAAGCTGTAAATCTTCCAGTACTTGGGCAATTAGGCAGGCACCGTATCGAGCGCTGCCACAGCGTCTTGCTAGAGCATCAGGCTTTTCAAGTCCTCTCTGGAGTAACTCTTGTAGAAGCCTTGGTTTTCCTTGGACCACATCAGATGCTACAGCTGAAATCCACAATTTGGAGGGCGCAGGTTTCACGTATCTATCAAACCATTCAATGAGGATACTCTCTGTAACCATCTGCGCATCACCAAGTTCTTATGCTTAGTCGGGCTGCAGTCTAAAAAAGAGAGAGGGTGGAGGCGATGAATCCCCAAATATCTACTTGTGAAGATTCTAATTCGCCTACAACCTTTGATGCGCCTTATCAAGCTAGTCTATGTCGATTTCGATGCGCCTGAGCAGAGTCATAATCTTCAATTCGACGGTGTTAATTCTTGGTACGTTATCGATAACGATGGCTAATTTTCGACCAGGAACTGTAATTGTTAAACGACCAGATAGAAATAGAATGTATTCGAAGAGGTCCCTGATTTCCTTGTGCACTGAGACATTTGAGGTACCATAACGTTCAACGTCTCCCAGGAGACCCTTCTTGTACAATATTTCATTCGGTGTGATTCTGAAGTAGTAGAATC
>JABXGU010000171.1 GCA_016550415.1 archaeon
GTAATTGTCGCCAACGAACGCATATTCCGTCGAGTGGCTAGTCTGGGTCACAACCTCCGGCTTTGTGGTATAGCAAATACTATCGTATTATGTGAAGATGGGCGTAAACTACCCCAAAAACTACCTATCACTTTCGATCGCATCCTAGTCGATGTGCCTTGTACAGCCTCTGGACACCTAAGAAGCAAGGCACCCCAGTATGATATTCCTGATCAGAAAAGAATTAGGGGAATCCAGACCCTCCAAAAGGAATTGCTCTCCGCTGGTTTTCGTATGCTTAAGTCAGGAGGACTGCTCGTCTACTCAACATGTAGTCTACACCCGGAAGAAAATGAAGACGTTGTACAGAACCTTGTAACACAATTTCCTGATGCTGAACTAGTTCAGCCCAATATACCACAACTTGTCAGTCATACTGGGATTTCCTCATGGGAGAATCGTCAATATGTAGATTCGATGCATCGATGCCTTCGGGTTTATCCTCATGATAATGATACAGATGGTTTCTTTATTGCACTAATTAGGAGGTCATCCTCTTGACTCACAAAGGTTCGATGAAGTTGATGGCAGACGATCAATGGGAGCAGAATGTTTGGAATCTATTAAAGAAGCAGTTTGGTATATCTCGCCTTCCCAACTATCGTTTACTTCGCTCAGGGCGAAAACGAATTCGAATTATCAGCAAAGATGCCTTTTCATTGGTTTTCAAGGTTCCTTGTGCAGGGCCAGCAGGTCTCTACTTCGGTGAATATTCACCCAATGCAGTACGCCTTACTATGGATGGTGCACAGTTCATTGGGTCCTCAGCTACAAAACAATTAGTCACACTTACAAATGAACAAGCTAAAGTTTGGCTTCAAGGTGAATCTGTCAAGCACGAGGATGAACGGCATGGCTATGTCATTGTCATGCACGATGGAGACATCCTTGGGTGTGGCAGCCTTTCTCATGGTATTCTCCATAGCTTCGTACCAAAAATCAGGCGACCAAAAAAGCAATAATCAATGACAAATGCAAGTGAATGACGCTTTCAATGTCAGTTATTATAACCATTTATGGTGGCGCCGGAGAAATAGGTGCAAACAAAATCCTCATTGAAGACAGGGGGCATGATGTCAAGTTCTTCCTAGACTTTGGGAAAAGCTTTGAAGCTATGAGACAATTCTATGATTTTCCACTTGTCCCAAGGTCACTTGAGGAACTACTCCAAATCGGGGCAACTCCCGACCTCCCCCATCTCTACAACAAACCGGATAAGGCAGAACAACCTGCATCCAACATAGACGCAGTAATTCTATCCCACGCTCATTCTGATCATTGTGGCTACATTCCGCTTCTAAATCGAAGTATTTCTGTTCATATGGGTGAATGCACTAGAGGTATTTTTGAAGCTAGACTGAGGGGAACCCGAAAGGGGTTCGACACCAGTATTGAAGGTTTCCAAATCAAAACCTTCACAACAGGTGCTAAAGTTCATGTTGGAGGTGTGGAAATAGAACCTGTCCATGTTGACCATAGTATTCCTGCTGCATATGGTTTCATTGTTCATTGCTCTGAAGCTACAATTGCTTATACTGGAGATTTTCGCAGACATGGAACCTGTCCTCAACTCACTCAGGACTTTGTTGAAGCTGTACAAAGTGCTGGTCCTCCTGATGTTGTTTTATCTGAGGGTACTAACATAGCCCGTGCTGAACTCTCCAATGAGAAAGAGGTTCAGCAGAAAGCAACATCTGTCATCGAGAAATGTAACAGCCTTGCCATTGTGGATTTTTCTGAGCCAGATTTTGATAGATTCCGAACCATGCAACTTGTGGCAAAAGCTACTGGACGAGAACTTGTAGTCGAACCCCGCCGAATGTGGGTGCTTCACGCCATCAATCAATGTCAAAATCTCAGTACTCCCAGTATTTCAAAAGACGTCACAATTAGATGGTTTGACGCTTCTAAGAAACGCCTTTCCAAATATGAACGTCTACTTCAAAAAACGGATTTACAAATCAAGGATTTCGAATCTCGAGCTCTCACTGCTTCAGATCTCCGGAGCAATCCTAATCGTTACCTCCTCTGCACAAGTTTTGGTAGTATAAGTGTTATACAAAGGGTTAAGCCGCCTGCTTCTGGAATTTACCTATTGAGTGCTTCAGAACCCTTCAATGAGGAGAGTGAAATTGGTTTTGACAAATTGTTGAACTGGCTAGCTCTCTCCGGTCTTGCTATGTATTCTGCCCATTGTTCCGGGCATATTCATCCAATTGAACTTTCCAAAACCCTTGAAGAAATGCAGCCCAAACTGGTGTTGCCAATCCACACAGAAGCACCCCAACTCTTCAAACGCTTTATAGAACCCAGCGGCATACGAGTTCAAATACCAAAACAAGGGGTTCCTCTCAAGGTACCAAAATGACGATCATAATATGAATTAATGACTTGGGCCTCTGTTTTGTGAGCGGATACATCTGTTATTCTAACTACATTTGAACTAATCTCTTGATATGCTCTAACTATCTGAATTGAAACCATGTATGATCTGGTAATTCCAATAGATTTGTGATACACCTTACTTGAATTGCGCGTTCTCTGAATAACCCGAAAGGATTTTGAATAAGACAAGAACAAAAAGCGACTTATGTCCTTTCTTAAGGGGCTTTTTAGAGGAGATCCCGCGAAGTCAGCTGCCAAGCATGAAAAACGTGCAAAAACCTATCAGCAAGAGAGTGATGAAAAACGGGCTGGTCAAGAGTGGGCTGCAGCTGGTCGTGATTATGCTAGGATTCCCAACTTGAAACGAGCACGAGAATGTTTTGTACGAGCTGCCCAGTTCTTCCTAGCTATAAGTGATGCTAGGCAAGAGGAAGTAATGCTTCGGTCTGCCTGCGATCTTGCCATCGATGAAGGTAATTACGAAGCTGCCGCATCTACCTTGGACTTTTTAATAAAAATTGGTACTCGTCAAAAAGACAATCAATTATTACTTCATGCTTTAGCGCTGAAAACACTGGCCATCCTAGCTGCAAATGATCTTGCCAAAGCAAAAGAGACTAATCGTGAAGCACAGAAGGTTGGAAAACGAATGGGCCGAGTCAAGGCTAGACCTCCTCTTTACCAGATTTCTCAAGCCCTTACAGCCCGACTGGTCGATGGAGAACCAATACCAGATAAAACAATATTACCAGAACGTACTGGCGAAGCAGAGGCAATTGACCGATTTGTTAGCCAATTAATGACAATATACCAGACTACAAAGGATATTAAATTGAAACTCTCCCTAAGAAGCGAAGACGCAAAAATCAAGGAGCACGTAAGAGGAACATGTTCCATTACTTCTCCTGTTAGTCTTAAGGTCTTAAAGACCGTATTATTCCTTCCTTCAAACTTCTCACAGGTTGAACCTATTAAGTTCGAAGGTGATAAGGATAGAAAATTCTCAGCCCACTTTATAATAGAAGCGTATCTTGCAGGTCAGTTTGTGATTGGTCCTGCAATTGTAGCATTAAAGATTGATAATCAACACCTTCAGTTAAAATCAAGTTCAGTACCTCTACGTATTTTGGCTGCAAAACCGCGTTTACAAATCATTGTGGAGCCTCCACCAGAGGTACGTGTCCAAGAGGAGTTTGAACTTGCACTTCATGTGGATAATAACAGTCATGGTGATGCTTCAGATATCAATATTCGAATAACTCTCCCTCCTAGTCTCCTGCTTCAGACCGGGACACTTGAAAAACGCATCATTACATTACCTGCTCAACAACACGTGCAATTTCCACTTTTCCTAATTGCTACAAAGTCAGGAACTCTTGAAGGAACCATTGAATGCCAATATCTCGGACCTGATGGAGGACTTAGTAAAGTTACCAGTTCATTTGAGGTCAATGTGGAACCTCGACCTCGCAAGCCCAAAGATTAAAGAACTGGCTTAGCCGCTGTTTCCGACGAATAAGGGGATTTAACCATGCGTGCTCTACTTCTTGCAGGTAGTCAAAGCAACAGAATGTGGCCATTAGTTGACACATCGCCCAAACCCTTACTCAGTATAGGTGGCAAACCAATCATCCAGTGGATGATTGAAGATATGCGTGATGCAGGAATTAAAGAAATAATTGTCTCCATCGGCTATCGAGGCGAGCAAATTAGTGATTTTCTAGGGAGAGGTCATAGTCTTGGAGTAAAAATAGACTATGCTGTCCAGAAGGAACCACGCGGTGTAGCAGGATCAATTCTTGTCGCTAAGGACGAATTCCAAGGTGAAGATGCCTTCATTGTCGCAAATGCTGATATTCTTGCAGGTCCCAATATGTTCCGCCGTATTCAACGCCATTTTAAAGATCTCTCTGCTGAAGCGGTAATCAGCCTCACCCTTACAAATACACCACAGTTCTATGGCATCGCGGTTATTGATGATAAGGCTCGGGTTCGGCA
>JABXGU010000172.1 GCA_016550415.1 archaeon
CGTCCTTTATTTGCTAAATCGAATATTTCAGGAAAAGTGATTGCATTTTCACATCTATCAAAAAGATGGGGATCACCTGTGGAGAAGGGTAGCACCTGGGGTTTTGGATTAATAGTGCCTAGTATAGTGAAATATAATAAATCGGGAGCGTGTGTTGCCCGCGCTAATAGTGTGGCTAGCATTTGGACAGGGCGAGCCACTCCAGTAAAGACCCGATCTCTATTCTTAAGCTGACGGGCAAGCGTTGAAATGATGAGTTCATCAAAAGAGTAGTCTTTTGCTGGAGCGTTCACTTATTTTCCCCCGAAATAATTTCTGAGGTGGTTTTCCAAGGAGGTGGTAAACCCACCTTCTCAAGAAATGCTGCATGATCTGAGCAATCTAACACATAGGTCTGTAAATATTGGACAAACTGTTCTTTGTTTTTGGCCATATCTTGATAGTAAGTGAAGTGAGTCATATCGATTTCATATTTTTGATTTAAGGCTGTAGGAGCTGCCCCATAAGGAACATGGGCAATGGCATCGACCAAGAAATGGGGGATGGTGATTTGTTTGGGATTTAAGGTGTCTACCTCAACAATTTCTTCAACGGTGACCAGCACTCTCTTACACGCTTGAGCGGTCGTTAGAGTGAAGGCAGTCCACGGTTCATCAAGGACTACATTTCCCTTTGTATCAGCCCTATGTGCATGAAGCAACAAGACATCAGGGCACAGAGCTGGGACTGTAATGATCGTTTCTGTTGAATTGTAGGGTGAGGATAAAATGTGATAGTCCTCACGGCTTGAAAGCAAATCGGACCCTCTGAAATCTGGTAGTGGAATGAAGGGAATGCCATAAGCGCCTGCTCGCAAAGCCATACAAATTGCATAACCCATGCTTTCTTTCACGTGAATCGTTCCACTTTCTGCTGCCTCTCGAAAGCGCCGCATTGTCGAAAACCCGTTCTTGGTCATCACGCCAAGGAAGTAGAATTCAAGTTCTGAAACCAAGCCTGCACCAATGAGTTGATCGACACCAATACTGTTAGGTGCACTTACTATACGTAGCTTCTGAGCTTGTGCACGAATGATTTCATGGATTGCGGCCATGGGTAATCGATTGGCTAAGATTCCCTCTAAATAGATGTGACAGCCATCCGTAATGTTTTGACCTATTAGATTAGCCAACGAGGTAATTTTACTGGATTCAGTCATAATTCATTCGACCTTGATGCGTGGAACCTCAGATTCTCAAAGCTTTGGAGATCCCTTATTTCTTTTCCCGGGGGGGCGCTGAGAATCCAACCCAGCCCTTCCTTATTACCCACGCAATAGGTATAAGGATTGCAGGAATCATGATTGATAATTGGATTTGCCATGTATAGATTGGAATCCCATTTGGAAGATAGAGTATCGGGAATGGCCAAAAGATGTTATACATGCCTAAAATATTGGCTACCAGAGAGGGCACGGCAACAGTCACTGTGATTGCAGTAAGGATGACGATTATTCGGTTCAACCGATTGGCGAGTAAAATCGAATGCAATGAAACCAGGTCCGTCAGGTTTCGGGCATTGATTTCAAGTGATTGTTGTTGGCGTTCTAATTCACCAATAGTTGTGTCAAGCAGTGCTCGTAGTTCATCATTGAGGTGGAGGTGTCGTGGAACGTGTTGTAGCATCATGTCTACAAAATGTCGTTGGGTTGTAAGCTGTTGATAGAATTCATTTTGAAGGGCGCGAATTCGTTGAATCTCCGCTAATAAGGTGTTAATATTAATGTCAGCGTATTTTGCTTCCAGTTCCTTTGTTGCTTCAATAATTTGGTCAATGATGAGGGTATTCCTCTCAATGAGCTCCTGTACAAAACGAACGGAAACCAAAGACGGCGTAATTTTCATTCCAGTGGATACAAGGTTTCGCAATGTTTGTTCGACTTCTTCAATGGCATCCAGTGGAATATTCTTTCCAACCGTGGCAACCATTTTCTCTCCTAAAAGGATTAATGCGGGTTCTAAAAGTTGAACTGGTTTAGCAACTACAGTGGGGACGTGGAATGCTGAGTAATCATAGAAGCGGTGATACCGGCCTTCAAGAGTTCGTTCAAAAACCCGTGAAAGGCTTTTAGAATCAACGGATAAAAACAAACCGAGTTGATTGTATTCTTCTGCGGTTGGATTTATTACAGAAAGCCAAATGAAGTCTGTATCACGCCAGATTTTTTGAAAATCCTCGCTTTTTGCCAGTTTGTGGAACTCATCTTTTTGTGTGTAGTACACCTGGATCATTTGGCTTCGAACCCTCCGATGATTAGGAGGAGTTGTTCATGTATGTATTGGAGGGGGTATTAAAAGATTGAAAACTTGCTTTTGTTTACTTGCCCCGTCGTTTAATTGTGACTGTTTCGTCTTTCAGTTCCAATAATCCCCCGCGAACTAACTCTTGGACCCGACGCCGTGCCTCATAGACACCAACACCTAGGATTTTACTGAGTTCTTCGAGGGTTCGCTGACCTGTTTCACGTACTAACATGTATATTCGGTACTTGGGATCTTTTTCGAGGGCTTTCTTCAACTGCTCAAGTTCGACTTCCAGATCAGTGA
>JABXGU010000173.1 GCA_016550415.1 archaeon
GAAGAGTGCCATGTTAATACCATAGTAGACAATAGATAGCAATGAAATAATGATGGCGATGATAGCGCCCCAAAAGCTTAACAGTCTGACATAATTTTCATAAGCCAAAGTTTGTTTACCTCCTATATTGAGGCTCACAATTCATGTATTGATTGCTTAGAAAAGGCTTTCGTGTGTGGGAAAAAAGAGACTCTTGACGATGTTGGAATGCAAAAAGGTGAGAAATCCGCTACCCAAATAAATTTAACAACATACCATGCGGTTGGAATACGATTTCCTGGTGAACTATTGCATGCCATCCATTTCCCACTACTATCGCCCACCTCGACGAGTTCCCAGTCACGATTCCGAAGAGGAACCAACGACTCAACGCTCCCGAACCCGGGATATTATTATCCTTTTCGTAGGATTAGTCATAGTTTGTTTAGTGCTGTTTGGTCTCAGTATTGTTTTGGGAAACTTAGGGTTTCATACTATGGCACTTGGACTCTCATTGTTTGCTACAATTCTGATCTGGGTAAGTGTCGGAGTTGGAGTTGCGGTTGGGATAACCTTCTATGTGATGCGAACATTCTTGAAACGTGAATTCAAAAAACGGTTCGACCGTATGGATCGAGAAAGGAATATCCAGTATCGTCGAATGATGGGACTTGATGAATCAGAGGAAAAGGATCAATAGCATTACATCAAATACCAAATTGTTTGGCGATGTTATTTTCTTGCCAATACGCATACGAATTAGCAAATTCCTGTTGATTGTCTCTGATCATGCCCCAGATATTTTTCGCCATTCGTTTTCCTGCAGAGGATAAACCGATCTTCTTTTTCTTTTCGATAGTTTCAACTAACCGTCGACTCACTAAACGGGTTTCTAAAAGACCTTTCTTCCGTTGTTCCACTGCGTCACTTGACTTAACTAGGATTGGTATCGGATCAAGAACATGATACCCCCAAGATTCGAGAATCGCCGTTAAATATTCAGAAACATCTAGAGCGCCATAGCTGCCGGCAGTCACTAAAAGTGCAGCATACTTCCCAAATAATTGAGGTCGAAGACTCCATGGCCAGAATCGATCCAGTAAGCATTTCAAGCGACCTGGTGGACCCATCAAATATACTGGAGTTGCGAGTACAAAGCCGGGGGCAAGTAACATCGATTCCTGAAGGGGTTGAATATCATCTTTGACAATACACTCTCCTTTTGTTTCACATGTTAAACAGCCTCCGCAAGCAGCAAAACTCATACTTGGAGTCATATATACCTCGGTTCGCACCTCAGCCCGTTTTAATTCCTCAATCAGTTCAGAGGTGAACATGTAAGTTTCACTCTTTTCTCCTTGAGGACTTGCTAACAAGACTGGAAGACTAACCACGAATATGCCACCCACTCAAAACCTGCATCTTCATTTCAATGGAAGAGTAAATTAGGATATATTCTTCACCTCACTTTAAGAGGTTGACGACTACAAAGTGCAATTGTAATTTCGGTTAAGAGGCATTTAATAGGAGGAACTACCGGAAAGAATACAGAGTGGTGTTGATGGTTGAACTCAGAAAATGATTTGTTCCAGCGTGCAGTTATCGCATTTAGCGATGAGGACTTTGAACGAGCCGAAGAATTGATCAAAGAACTCCTTGATCTCGATTCGAAAAATGTCGATGGATGGAGCCTTCTAGCTAACATTCATCAACAGCAAGGCGAAGAAGACCAAGCAATCCTAGCGGCGACCAAGGCAACTGAGCTTGAACCAGACAACATTCAAAACTGGAATAATCTGGGATATCTTCATCTTCTTCAGAGTAACTGGACAGAAGGCGAACGCTGCTATACAAAAGCCGCAACCCTACCAGATCCCACACCAACCATATTTCTCAATCTTGCCTGGGCACTCATAGAACAAGGAAAACAGGATCAAGCGAAAGAGCAACTCAGCAAAGCTTTGGAGCTCTCCCTAGAAGACACGCTTTATGATGACCTTGAAACCAATGAGCAATATGCAAAGCTCCGCCCCCTCTTCAAACAACTGAAGAAATAACCACACCAAGTTTCGTTAAGGTTCTTCTTTAATAATAAAGAAACTGCCTGATGTTACTGTTTGACCAACACCAGGAATTTGACGTAACTGATTCACCACAAGTTCTCCAATTTCCTGAAGTGACGCGCCGCGCGCCTTGAGAATAATGTCCCATTGACCTGCAACCACATGGACCTCTACAACGTTCTTAATTCTTGCAATAGATCGGGCTACATC
>JABXGU010000174.1 GCA_016550415.1 archaeon
CTGTATGGCTATCATGTCATCTATGTTTAGTGGAGCTAGGCTTTGTATTAATTCTGTTATTCTCTCTCCTCGGTACCCAGGAGCAAATCCGCAAGCCGGACCGATCCATACAGGCCAGGGGTAGCCAGGATAGCTTGAGTCTATGGGTTGGTTGTTCGATGTAGCTATGAAGCCCTGATCGGGATTTTCGCAGTAGGGCAGGGATATTGGGTCAGAATATGTGTCATTCCATGGGGAGGGTAGTGGAGCAGGACTTGTTGCACGAGGTATCCAGAAGGTCTTATTCGTGGAAGGATCGATAATCCATTCATTTTGACCGGCAGATCCGTTACTTGGGAGACTTCCATAGGTTGGAGGAAGTGTCCCTCCAGGAATTGTAACGTTCGATGGATTTCTCACCGGAATTGCTCCAGAAGGACTCCAGGCAATGTTTCCCTCTTTATCAGCGTACACAAAGTTCTGGATTATCACGCTCATATAAGCAAGGGATTGTCTCCAGTCTGTAAGGTTTTTAGCGCGCATCATCTCTGAAAAGCCTACAACCTCACCGTATCCCGATTCACGACCAGCCCATCGGAAGGCCATTTTGTCGAAGGGTGGGGACATGCCAGTCTTAACTAGGGGTCCATGTATCGTAGAATTCACAGTTATTGTTACTTGCTCTTGTGTTTGAATATTGTAAATTGTTTCATACGTCACATTAAAGGGCTCCCAATGATCCTTATACCAATAGTGAGTATCGTTTGATACGTAGTAATACATGTCAACAATGTCAGTCATCAGATTTGTTACTCCGAAGGCAAAGTGATCATTGTGCCCAGTATAGATTACAGGTCCTCCTGGGATACAACACCCAATCACGTTAAACTCCTCAGTTCTGATCTGAACCTGCCAGTTTATGCCTGGAAATTGTAGATCAAGATGCGGGTCATTGCATAGCATTGCGTTACCCGTCTCTGTCAGACTGCCATTTACAACCCAGTTGTTGCTTCCAGTGAAATCAGAAAGACCTAATAGCTCGTTTATCGAGTCAGTTATTCCTTGTATGCCACCTAAACCGTCCTGACCAAGAGGGCTACAACCTGGCGGCATAATTGTGGTCATGTTTATCCAACCAGTTGGCATCAAGAAATCAGTTAAATTAGGTAGATTGTAGGGTGGTGTAGCATATACTGGATCCACATTCGACGCGAATGCGCCTCTGGTCATTTCCCCTTCCGAAGTATCAGTCAAGTATAGACCCATATATCCTGCAATAGCTATTGAGTCAGGCTCAGTCCAATTGTATGGTAGAATATCGTTCAATGATGGCGGGCCCCACTGAATATATAGTAGTACGTATTCTCGAGGAATAATATCCATGTAGTCAGGCTGTCCCACAGCTGCACGCAAAGTCGCGATATAATCGTTGACTCCATTCGAAAATTGGTGAAGTTCCTCCCTAACGTCTGGAGTAACTGTGATGTCAGGATACAACCCATTCCAAGTATCATTTGCTATTTTGTAAATGCCAAGAGTTCGCATTTCAATATCCGCTTCAAGCATGAGATTACCAAATAGTTCGGCAAGCCTGCCAGCAGTTGCCCTTCGGAAAAGGTCCATCTCGAACATTCTATCTTGGGCCATGGCGTAACCCATGGCATAGTAGGCATCACTAGTTTTTGTGGCGGTTATGTGAGGAACTCCCCAACCGTCTCTGTAAACGAGGGCGACACCGTTACCTAACGTAGACGCAGATATCTTGGAGTCTCCTGTAGTAGAACTCGCTGTAGTAGTTACCGGAATAACGTTTATCCCAAGTCCAACGACGAGCAGAATTACTAGCGCTGACAATCTAATTTTTTTCATTTTTTCTCCTTTCTCCTAAGCTGATTTAATTGCACACGATTGGCGCGAGAAGAGGCAATTCGAGCACAGTTATGCTGGAAATGCCGTCTTCATATCATAATCGGATGAGGCGTATTTAAAATCTTTCTGAAATAATATTCTATAAATAAAGGCTTGTCTTTTAGCTTCTCGTGCTACTCCTTCATCGATACAAATGCGCCCATACCTCTTCTTGTATTCTCATGTGTAACAATCTGGATTGCTGGAAACTTTTGTTTTGCGCACACGCGCGCGTATATTGATTGCTGGTTTGAGGAGTAACGATGTGTGTTGTTTTCTTTTCCCCTTCTTCTTTTGCATCATTCGCTTCTTTCACATATTCTGCGAACAGACAGCCCTCCTTGTCTTCGCATTTTAGTCCCAGTTTCGAGTACAAACTTTTCATGCACGCCCTATGTTTCTCTATTTTTTATTTCTCTCTTTAGTGTGAAGTAGACGGCTATTGTTGCAGCACAGAATGCATTGAATGCTGCTCCAATTAGAAGGTAGGCAGGGCTCATCAGAGTTGCTTCTACTTGTATTGGCACTCCAAAAGCTGTAAATGTTAATGTAGCTATTATCGTGCTGAGGATTGCTGCTAGTACTCCACTCCTAAATGACCTACCAGTTAATGCCATGTACAAAACCCTTCATCAAGTAAAATAAAAATTGGATTTATGTTTTTTCCTCTTGGAAAACAAAACTATTTGACATAAACACCCAATGAAGGAAATCCAGGATTCAACTAATATCTAAAACTGACGTTTCTTCCAAAATTCTACTAGTTCTTTTGTATCTTCAAAAATACAGCGTCTATAGATGTAGGAAAAGTGAATGAATGATCTATAGCAAATTGGGTTTGTTTCGAGGAAGGGAAGAATTAAGTAAATGTAAAAAAGAGGGGCGATGAAGTACGGCTGTTTTACTGGTTTAAAGTATTCTATGTCCAACATGGAGCCTACGCGTTTTTTCTTCTCTTTGAAAACAGCCTCCACACGCATTCCGATTTCCACATCTTTTGGATCCACTTCACCCAGCTTGTGCA
>JABXGU010000175.1 GCA_016550415.1 archaeon
ACTGAAGAATGGCCACGGCTCTTGAGCGCGTGTAGTCCGGACATGCGCAACATCGTTATCTTTGCCAGACACACAGGTATGAGGCGAAGCGAGATATTCAACTGTCAGTGGACGGATATTGATTGGCAGAAAAATCACCTTATCGTGAGGAAATGCAAGAACAACACGCCCAGAACAATACCGTTAAGTGGAACTCTCCAAAAGATGCTGAGAAACCTACACAAGCAGGCGACCTCGTGTTACATGTTCCCTGTCAAAGAAGGTGCTTGTCGCGTGACTCTCAAAACAGCTTTCAAAGCCGCATGTAGAAGGGCTGACATTATGGATCTCCGCTTCCACGACCTGAGACATACTTTTGCTTCTGATTTGGTGAACGCAGGGGTTAATCTGGCAACCGTGATGAACCTAATGGGACACAAGACCATCCAGACGACCATGAGGTATACTCACCTGTATGATAAGCACCTGCGTGAAGCCATCGAAAAAGGTTCCGACTTGTTCAATGCAGGTGGCCCAAAACTGGCCCAAGAGGACGCCTGATGTTGTTGAAAGTGTTCTGCGCCTGTAGCTCAATCGGATAGAGCGACGGACTTCGAATCCGTAGGTTGGGGGTTCAATTCCCTCCAGGCGCGCTTTTTGTATATATCAAGAGTTAACAACTCTAGGTCGTAGACACTCCGGACTCTTGGTCCGTGGAGTTTGCTACTACCTCAGCGCCAATGTAAAGACTAACAATGTTTTGTGAAGTGGCTAGATCTAGACAACTGATTTTGTGCCAGATCTGTGCCAATTGGACTTGACAATTACGTGCAATGTTTTAAAATATTGTATAGAATAATTAGGAGGGCAAAATGAATTCTTTCTACTGTAAAATATCAGTAGTCACTGTGTTTAGCATTTTCCTCTTATGGGGACAAGGTGAATTCTTGATTGATTCGACGTTCATTGGTGGGACAGCAGCCGATGACCAACGATATCCTTCTATTGCTTTTGATGGTGTAAACTACATGGTAGTATGGGCAGATGAACGATCCTCACAAAGCAGTGATATTTTCGGTACCAGAATTACTTCAGATGGTACAATATTGGACTCTTGTGGCATTGCGATCACAACTGCCGCTGGCGATCAAGTATTTCCATCGGTTGCTTTTGATGGTGTGAATTATTTTGTAGTCTGGACTAGTAATTACGGAATATATGGTGCCAGAATTACTCAAGAAGGACATGTGCTTGATTCTGATTGCATTATTCTAGCAACATCATACGCAAGAAGTGGGCCATGTGTTGCTTATGATGGAGAGAATTACCTCGTAGTGTGGAATAGGTTGGGGTCACTTGTTGGGAAAAGGGTGAGTCCATCGGGTGTTGTACTTGACTCTTTATATATTACTATAACAACTCATTGTTGGGGAGCACCTTCAATTGCTTATGGTTCATCAAACTACTTTGTGGTGTGGCGAGATTCCCGTAATTATTCAACTGCAGATTCCACAGATATCTACGGCGCAAGAGTGAGTCCTGGAGGAATTGTCCTTGATACAGCAGGAATTGCTATCTCAGCTGAATGGAATCACCAATCGAGGCCATCAGTAGCTTATGACGGCACAAATTTCTTTACCGTTTGGGAAGATTATGGCGATGAAATCTACGGTGCGAGGATAGATCAATCAGGTACTCTTCTCGATACTGTAGGCATTGAAATAGCACCTTTTTTATCTTCGCATCCAGTTGTTACCTATGGATTTGGGTACTACTTTGTTGCGTACCACTTCACCTACAACTTGGTTGGAGCACGCGTAGATACCTCAGGCATTGTTGTCGATACGTCACGCATCCCTATTGCCCATGGAACATTAGGCTATGAACTAGGGTATCCTGCAGTGATCAGTGGTAATGACAATTACTATGTAGTTTGGCATAAGGAAGATGCAGCATACTTCGATATTTATGGTACTGAGGTAACGCCAGCCGGCCAAGTAGTCCACTATAATGGCATTCTATTATCAACTTCTACTGCCAATACCCAGTGGAATTCTGCGCTGGCGTTTGACGGCACAGACTACCTGGCGGTCTGGACAGATAATCGTTCTAACCCGTATGGTTATGGTAAGATTCGTGGCAGACGTGTTTCATCATCGAGCGTCCTTGGTCCAGTCATTCCCATTTCTGGAGGCAGCATCTATGTCAAAAAGGACTATCCTGCTACTGCCTTTGACAGTACAAACTATCTTGTAGTGTGGCAAGGTTACGGTATTGCCGGGAATCAGTGGGATATCTATGGTACACTTGTTACTCCAGATGGTGTGGTGATTCCTCCAGAGATATTGATAACCACTAGTTCAGCTTGGGAAAGATACCCTACAGTTGCTTTTGGTGACACAAACTACTTGGTTGCGTGGGAAAAGAATGCCGGTTATGGTAATATCGAAGCAACCCGAGTGGATCAGAATGGAACTGTATTGGATCCAGTACCAATAGCTATCGCCACGAATTACTACAGTGAGATGTCGCCTGCTGTTGCCTTTGATGGTACGAATTATTTGGTTGTGTGGGAAGATGAGCGAGATTGGGCATCTTCAGACATTTATGGCACCAGAATCTCAAGATCTGGCGAGATCCTCGATCCAGGAGGTTTCAGAATCTCTGGAGGAGATGTTTGTCGTAACCCTGCAGTAGTATTTGATGGTTCAGACTATTTTGTCGTCTGGCAACTAGATAACTCAATTCCAATGTATTGTGATATCTATGGTGCAAGGGTCTCTCCATCTGGGACAGTCGTTGACTCTGATATCCTGATACTTCACACAACCTGGGGAGACTGTTGTCCTGTAATTGTCTTTGACGGTGAGAATTATATAGTTGCCTGGGAATACCATGTTCCATTCACCTATACCAGTGTTGTCGGTGCCAGAGTGGACACTGCTGGTACAGTCATCGATTCTATTATCTTTTCCGAACAACCAGGAGATCAATTTTCCCCAGCCATGATTCATGGTCAAGATGGTCAAATACTCATGACTTACACCGGCTGGGCTGATTCCATAAACACTTATCCCATCAACACAATGCGAATATGGGGTAAGTACTATCTTACCGGGATTGACGAAGATGTTGAATCAGATTTACGTAGAATGGGAATTGGTATGCAAATCTATCCAAACCCGATCAATGGAGCTTTTAGTATAGAATACTATATACCTCGGAAAATGCACGTAAGCATATCAGTTATTGATATAACCGGCAGATTATTGAAAAGAATAGTTGGCGAAATCCAGGATGCTGGATATTATCATAAAGCATACGAAATGCCGAATTTTGCACAAGGTGTATACTTTGTAAGGCTAAGCACAGATGAGAATTCAGTAATTCGAAAAGCAGTGATAGTAAGGTGAAGTAGTAATCTTGATCCAAGGGGGAGTGACCTGTAATCACTCCCCCTTTTTTTGTGCCAGATTTGTGCCATATTGGGCTAATTTCTAACGCCACCTATTGACCTCTGCTTCACAGCTATTATAATGGAGTAGGAGGCGGAATGAACATATCGAACAATAGACGATTCATTGTAGTAGCGTTCACTGCACATCTGATATTCATATTCCTGGTATACGCCCAAGCACCAGATACTCTGTGGACAAGGACTTACGGAGGAATATTTTATGATGTTGGCAATTCAGTCCAGCAGACCTCTGACAGCAGTTATATTATTGTAGGCTCAACATACTCCTATTCAGGTAACCCAATGATTCCTAATGTTTATCTTATCAAAACTGATGCAAATGGTGATACGCTCTGGACGAAAGCCTATGGTGGAGCAGGTATTGCCAATGGTGATTTTGTGCAACAGACTACTGACAAAGGATACATAATTGTGGGCAATACAATGGCTATTGGACCAGATAATTGGGATATCTATCTTGTAAAGACAGATTCATCAGGTGATCTCCTATGGACAAAGTCCTATGGGGGAGATACGACGGATGGTGCCTATTCTGTCCATCAGACTGTTGATCAGGGATATATTGTTGCAGCATATACGAAATCGTTTGGTGCAGGTGGGTCTGATGTGTGGCTGATAAAAACAGATTCGCTTGGCGATACGCTATGGTCGAAAACATATGGCGGGTCAATGAATGATTATGGCCGCTCAGGTCAGCCAACATTTGATCAGGGATACATCATTACAGGGCATACATCTTCCTTCGGTGTAGATTTGTGTGATGTCTATCTTGTAAGAGCGGACTCTATGGGAGATACCCTTTGGACACGAAGATACGGAGGTACAGGTTTAGAGATTGGCAATTCAGTCCAGCAGACATCTGACAGCGGCTACATCATTGCAGGAGTAGCAAAATCTCTTGGTGCTGATGATTATGACATGTACCTTATAAAAACGAATACAGATGGTGATACGATTTGGACAAAAATCTATGGAGGGGTGTTGGATGACCATGGTTGGTCAGTCAGAGAAACCAATGATAATGGATACATCGTTGCAGGATTTACTGCTTCATTCGGTGCAGGTGGTGAAGATATTTGGCTTCTCAAGACTGATGCCAACGGTGATACACTTTGGACAAAAACATACGGAGGAAGCGGCTATGATTTAGGACTATCAGTTCAGCAAACTTTCGACGGAGGATACATTATTGTTGGAACAAAAAATGGAGATGTGTATCTTATAAAGACAGCGCCGGACACGTTTGGTATAGCGGAGAATAACATTCAAAAATCCAGAGTTCTGTCATTAGACATTTCTCCAAATCCGTTTAGCAAGAAAACTGACATCAGATTTCAAACAATAGATAACAGTAACGTTACGATAGAAATATTTGACGTTACTGGTTGCTCAGTCAAAAATCTTTTATCACCCACTGTTTACCCTATAGTACCTACTACTATTTCTTGGGATGGCCGCGATAATTTCTGTAAAAGACTACCCAACGGTGTCTATTTCCTTAAATTCGAAGCAGGGGATTACTGCGCAACAAAGAAATTGTTACTGATACGGTAGTAGCATCTTGCGACAGTTCAGGGGGAGTGACGTACATCACTCCCCCTTTTTTCCTGTGCCAGATTTCCCGATTACCCCGTACGTTTGACAACTTACGGGGCATCTCGTGAGACTCGATGTTTCAAACAGGCAGTGATGTATGGATTTGATTACGGTGATGTAACGGGACCCCGTTATATACAATATTACGATGGCAGGCAGGTGTGCCAGATCGATTCAATTTCTAGCGCCACCTATTGACCTCTGCTTCACAGCTATTATAATGGAGTAGGAGGCGGAATGATGGAGATATTTTGCCGCAGTTCATCTAATTGCTACATAGTGATACTCGCTTTGGTCACAGTTCTGTGGGCACAGAGCCCTGATTCAACCTGGCCAATGTTTCTCCATGATCCACAGCACACGGGTCTATCCCCAATGATGGGCGATATGCACACATGCTACACCCTATGGTCGTATCAAGCGGGCAAGTTTTTCTTACCCTCACCTGTGCTCGGTGATATTGATAATGATGACATTCTTGAAGTGGTAGTTGGGTCATTTGACAGCACCGTATATGCCCTGAACGGAGAGGATGGCAGTTTGCTGTGGTTATACCTGACAGGTGATGTGGTCAGTGCTTCGGCCGCACTCGGAGATATCAATGGTGATGACAGTCTTGAAGTCGTAGTAGGTTCGTTTGACAACAGCATCTATGCTTTGCGCGGCAAGGACGGTAGTCTGTTTTGGTCGTATCCGACAAACGACAATGTTTACTGTTCACCAGTACTTGACGACGTTGATAGCGATGGCAATCTTGAGGTGATATTTGGTTCGGACGACAGCAACCTGTATGTCCTTAATGGTGAAGATGGAAGCCTGCAATGGTCCTATCTCACAGGTGACCACATCTATGATTCGCCAGCAATTGGGGACATTG
>JABXGU010000176.1 GCA_016550415.1 archaeon
ACTTTTCAATCAGGAAAAACAGTTATTGTTCTTGCAATCAACATGATTGATCCATTATTAGACATTTGGATTCATGCTCCTCCAACCACGGGAACTGGGCGCTCAGAACTGGGGCGTGCTTTTGAAGACGAAATCTTAAGAGGGCTATGTTATCGGATTGCATTATTCTTAGAACAAAAAGGGTTCAAATCCAAAGTTCTTCCTTACCAGCCAGATCTCCCCTCCGGACCTTCTGGTGCCATCTATTTGAAAGATGCTGGTGTGCTAGCTGGATTGGGCGTTATCGGAAAGAATAATCTGCTTATTACACCTCAATTTGGTCCTCGCATCCGGCTCCGCGCTCTTGTCACCGAGGCTGAACTTCCACCAAATCGTATCATTACAGAAAATCCTTGGTGCGAAGATTGTGAACGATGCATCATCGCTTGTCCTGTGAAGGCACTCGATAATGGACAATACGATTCCGAAAAATGTCTAACAAGTCCATTACATCGACGTAAACTTTCACCTAATACAGAACTCTGGTGTACTCGGTGCAGCTGCGTATGCCCCGTAGGAATCCGAGTTCCTTGTGATGATACTGTTCTAATCCAACCTCAATAAGCCACTCGGGTCGAAAATCCTTTAAGCCTAACCTGAGTTGAATCATGACTATTAGAATCCTTGAGGACAATGCTTTGCCAGATTATGATCTTGTTGTTGTGGGTGCAGGTCCAGCTGGTGCTCATCTTGCCTATGAGGCTGCGAAACTCAAATTGAGTGTTCTCTTGTTAGAACGGTTATCTCGAGATCGAGTAGGTGATAAGGTCTGTGGTGAAGGGATTGCTCTTCATCATCTCAAAAATGCCGGTATCCCCTATCCTGAAGGAAAGGAACTTGGTACTTTGATTAATGGTATTGATATTTATCCCCCTTCAATGGAAAACTTTGTGACCGTTAGCCAGCGAATCAATGGCGAGCCTTGTGATGGTTGGACCATTGATCGACTCTATTTTGGACAACGGCTTCTCAGATACGCAGAAGCAGCAGGCGCTGAAATTCGCGACCATGTCCATGTCCTTGAGCCACTTCAAGAACAAAACCAGGTCACAGGAGTAAAATTCAAGGATACAACAACTAATACCTTACATGAAATCACTGCCAAAGTGACCGTTGACGCCAGTGGAATGTCTGCCTCCTTACGGCGAAAGGTTCAACACCCTCTTATTGAAAACACAATTGCCTTAGAGGATCAAGCGGTCTGTTACCGTGAAATTGTGGAACTTCAAGAGCCCTTTGAACCAGCTGACCGCTGTCACATTATTATGGATGATCGTTTTTCTCCAGGCGGCTACATCTGGCTCTTTCCTAAAGGAGGTAAAATCCTAAACGTGGGATTAGGAACCCAAGGTGGAAAAGGGCATAAACCTAAACACCTCTATCAGCAATTTATTGCAAGTAAACCGATGTTCAAAGATGCAAAGGTCCTCCATGGTGGTGGTGGCGTAGCTCCAATTCGTCGTCCACTCTGGAGTTACGTTGCAGATGGGATTATGTTCATTGGTGATGCTGGATGTCAAGTAAATCCCATCCATGGTGGTGGAATTGGATCTGCTATTGAAGCTGCTCATGTAGCAGCCCCAGTAATTCAAGAAGCAATAGAAGCAGACAACCTGTCAACAGAAGGCCTATGGAAATTCAATGTGAACTACAATCGCTATCATTATGGGCAGAAAATTGCCTCTCTTGATCTTATGCGACGGCTACTTCAAGAAGTAGGAAACGAAGAATTTGAATATGTCATAAAAAATCGAATCATCACAACAGAAGATCTTCTACGAGCTAATGCTGGTGAAGGAATTCAACTTTCCGCCATGGACAAAGCAGGCCGATTTCTTCGAGGGTTACGAAAACTTGGACTGCTTCGTCGTATACAAAAGATTTCAGGTGCTATGAGCGAAATGCTGGCTCTCTTTCAGAACTTTCCTGAAACTAAAGCTGAGTTTCCGAATTGGAAACAAGATGTTACGCGGCTCTATACCAGAGTTGGCTACTCCCCCTAGTCATAACCCACTAACTTTAATTAGGCTTCAACTAAATTTATTGAATACCGTTCGGGTGTTTTCACTTGACTGATCCCTACATTATTGATGCCCACAAACGATATACCTTGGGACTCGCCTTTTCACCAGACACAAGGTTCCTCCTCACGACAGGAATGGATAATACTGTTCGGGTTTGGTCGGTAGGAACTTGGATGCCACAGCATGTGTTTACTGAACACTCCAACAGCGTAAATTGCATCGCCTTTTCACCTGATGGTGCCAGATTCGTCACCGGGTCCACTGACAAAACCATAAAGATCTGGGGATTCCCCTCTGGAAAAGTTCTGCATACACTCAAAGGTCACAAAAAGACGGTATCAGCAATTCAAATTTCTCCCCAAGGAATCTATATTGCCTCCGGGTC
>JABXGU010000177.1 GCA_016550415.1 archaeon
GCAAAGGCAAAACAAACCTACCGTGAAGCTGAGAAAGTGGAGAAACGGTTCGGTCAAAAGAAGGTCAAAACACCTGTTTATCCAATAGCTTCCCTTTTCGTTACACGGTTCATCGAAGGCGAGGTTGCTCCCGAGGATATTCAGCTCCCTTCACGCTTTGATGAATCTGAAACAGTGGGTCAGCTACTTACCCGTCTCTTAGAGCTGTATCAAGCCACACAGTCCTCTCAACTAGAACTCAGGCTAGATAAAGATGAAGTTAAAATTAAAGAACCAGTTTCTGGGCAGGTGACAATCAGTTTCTCTGAGGGTACCAAGATCTTGGATACGCATATCTCACTTCCTTCAAATATTGCTCTCCTCGAACCCATAGCGGCTCCCGAAGAACCCATGAAGCGGTTCAAAATCCCCCTGCTTTTAGAACCCCGTTTACCAGGAACCTTTGATGTTGGACCATTCGTTATCCTGTTCCAACTTGATACTCAGCAATTTCAACTGAAATCGAATCTTGTGGAACTAGAAATTACCGCAGCAAAACCGCGAATTGAACTTATTGCAGAACCTGTAGCCTCTCCCCATTCACAGGAAGAATTCGAATTGACTGTACGAGTTGAAAACAACAGTCACGGCGATGCCGCTGATGTGGCTATCACAGTTTCACTACCTCCTGAGCTCCTATTAAAAACTGGCACCCTTGATAAACGTATAATCACCTTACCTGCCCAACAGCATGTGCAATTCCCCCTTTTCCTCATTGCCACCAAAGCTGGAAGCCATGAAGGGCTCATCACTTGCCAATATCAGGGACCTAGCAGGCGCCGCCAAAGCATCGAGAGCAAATTCTCGGTGGAAATCTTACCCCGGGTTCGAAAGGAAAAAGATTAATGAATTGGCTTCGTTGCAATCAATTATAATTAGGGGTTGAAAACGATGCGAGCGCTCCTCTTAGCTGGCAGTGAAAGCACACGCATGTGGCCACTTGTACACACGTTTCCCAAACCACTTCTAGATATCGGTGGAAAACCAATCATCCAATGGATGATCGAAGACATGCGGGCTGCAGGAATTCGTGATATAGTGGTTTCGATCGGGTATCAGGGAGAACAAATTCGAGATTTTCTGGGGCGGGGACACGGTCTGGGTGTTAAAATCGATTACGTAGTCCAGAAATCCCCTACAAGTATTGCAGATTCAATACTTGTCGCCAAAGAGGAATTGCAGGGTGAAGACGCTTTCATCATTGCCAATGCTGATATCTTGGGTGAACCCACGATTTTTCGACGAGCCCAGCGCCATTTCAAGGATCTCAACGCTGAAGCCATCATCAGTCTCACGCTAACTAATACACCACAATTTTACGGTATCGCCGAAATAGATGAACAAGCTCGAATCAAACGGTTAGTAGAAAAACCCGATCCCACGCAAATTCAAAGCCGTTATGCTGTAGCAGGCATCTATGTAGTCCAACCCACCATTTTCGATGTTCTCGAGACAACCAAAGACCTACCCGCTGCCTTTCAGCAACTCATCAATCACAAAAAGAATGTCTATGGATCCGTCTGGGAACGTGACTGGGTGGAAATCTCATACCCCTGGGACTTGATTCGCGCAAACCGGTTCA
>JABXGU010000178.1 GCA_016550415.1 archaeon
CAGTTTGCAGGAAGGCGAAATTGTTTTGGATCTTGGATCTGGTGCTGGTCTTGATGCATTTATGGCTGCAGAAGCGGTTGGGGAATCCGGGAAAGTAATTGGTGTCGACATGACTCCAGAAATGGTACAAAAAGCTAAGGAAAATGCTGATATCATTAAGGCGAGAAACACGGAATTTCGTTTGGGAGAAATCGAACAACTCCCTGTGGATGATGGATCCGTTGATGTCGTCATTAGCAATTGTGTGATTAATCTAGCCCCTGATAAGGCGAAGGTGTTTCGTGAGGCATTTCGTGTTCTTCGCCCTGGGGGGCGATTGATGGTCTCTGACATGGTAATTGCCAGACCGTTACCTGAAGAGATTCGTGAATCTATTCACTCATACACCGGATGTGTTGCAGGGGCGGTTCCTGAAGCAGAATATCTTGCACTTATTCGCCAAGCTGGATTTACGCGCGTTCGGGTTGTTGAAAAATCCGGGGCAGGATATGTCGCTAGCGCAAAAGTGGAAGCTTTCAAACCTGAAGTCTAAACAGATGTGTATTCCTCCCAAGATTTTATTTATCCAAGAAAAACGGGTAACGGTGTCACAAAGAGGAAATACCATAGGAAAAACACTGTCAAAATCATACTCGTGATAGCAATAGCCCAATCCTTGAGACCAAAAGTAGGAAAGTGTAGATGGGTTCGAGTAGGCGCATACCCAAAACCTCGACCATCCATAGCGAGTGTAAGCGCATCGACTCGACCTAACGCTGAAAACAGTAAGGGCATGAAGGTATACCGGATTCGACGGAAGAATCCCCGAAGTACACCTTGATCAACGGGGATCCCCCTTGCTTGCTGAGCGGCCTGGACTGTGTTTGATTCTTCATCAAAGAGTGGAACCAAACGAAGGGCAAGCACGAGTGTATAGCCATATCGGTACGGAATGCGAAGCGAGGTGAGAGCTGCAGCAAATCGACTCGGATCTGTGCAGGCTACGAACAGCGCACTGGCGAGGACAATATTGATGAGTCGGAAGGCAAGGTTGATTGCATTAGCTATTCCTGCAATAGTTATAGGAAAAAATGGACCAAATCCAGGGGCGAGTTGAGGTATTAGATAGAAGAGGACGACACCATAAGGGCTGAAGAGAATTTGAATCAAAGCAATCAACAGAATGAATGTCAGAAGTCGTCGAAGCCGACTAAACGCATATCGAAGACTAATCCCTGAACCAACATAAGCGAGGAGTATGAAACCAAAGATACACAGGGATACAATATCAGAGACTAGGGTTACTGTTAGTACAACAAGTAAGATCAGTATAAGGAATTTAGTTAGCGGGTTGAGCCGATGAACAAACGACTTTCGCTGTAGATACCCAAAAGAAGAGGTACGCATTTTCACTTTTAGGATACCTCCTCTGTGATTTGCGATTCCTGCCAATCGGCTGAGGTGCCCATTTGTGCAATGTATTCCAGACCTTGTTTGACTGGGGCATCAATTAGAAGGCGCCCTTCGAAGAGAAAAAGAAGGCGGTGACAATATTGTTTTGCAATTGCGACATCATGGGTTGCAAGGAGAACGGCAGTTCCTTGAGCTACTTCTTTTCTAACAACTGTCATCAGATTATGGACATTTCGATAGTCTTGTCCGATGAAAGGTTCATCGAGTAATAGAAGCCTTGGCTGATGAAGGAGGATAGAGGCAATCGTAAGCCGCCGCTGTTCACCAAGACTCAGTGTGTACGGCGATTGGTCGCGGTATGCATGTAACCCAAAGATTTTCAGTAGTTCCATTGCACGTTCCTGAGCTACTTGCGGTTCTGGAAAACCAAGGTGTTTCGAGGCTAGAAGTACCTCCTCCTGCACTGTGGGAGCAAATAATTGGTGAATCGGGTTTTGAAAGACAAAGCCAATATTGCGAGCTAGTTGTGAAGCCGGCTGATTAAGGATGGGGTGACCTCGAAGAAATATTGAGCCTGAATTGGGTTTGAGTAATCCCATAATTTGGAGTAAGAGAGTGGATTTTCCCGAACCATTTGCTCCCATAAGTGCAATAATCTCTCCAGGTGGCACTGAGACTGTTATATTTTGTAATGCTGGTTGTAGAGCGAATTCTTCCTCAAGGTGAGGATATGAAAAAGTCAGTTGATGGATACGTAACATATCTTGTTCATGTTGGGATGAACTTGTGGTTGGGTCTGAATGGAGTGAGAGATTTAATGCTAAGCCCAATTCCGTCAGGATCTTGGGTCGGATCGAAAGTTGATTTGGGGTGTTATCATAACAAATGGAACCTTTGTTCAGCAGGATAATACGGGAAGCTAAAGTGACGAAAGGCTGGATTCGGTGTTCGATAACCAGAATCGTGATTCCTTGTTTGTGCAGCTCAGTCATTGCTTTGATGACTTCGTTTGTGGTCTGTGGATCAAGTCGTGCTGTTGGTTCATCAAAGATTAAGATTGGAGAACCAAGTCCGAGAAATGACGCAATCACGACCTTTTGTTTTTCTCCTCCTGAAAGAGTGTGAGTATTGCGTTGGTAGAGATTTTGTGCATTCACTGTCGTGAGCGCCCATTGAAGTTGCGCCTGAATTTGCTTTGGAGGAAATTGGAAGTTTTCTAGACCAAAGGCGACTTCATTAGTAACCTGAAGAGTAACAAGTTGGCTGTCAGGATCTTGTTGGATGAGACTAATTGAACGAGCTAAATTACTTATTGACTGGCTTTGAGTATCATGACCTGCTATGGTAATGGAGCCCTCAAAGATTCCTGGATACTCCTTGGGAATAAATCCGGTGAGACAGCGTGCAAGGGTGCTTTTTCCACTGCCACTCGATCCGGCGATAATGATGAATTCACCTGAGTCAACTTCGAAATTAATGTCTTGGAGCGCTGGTTCATCGGATCCTTCATAGGTGTAGGTGAGGTTTGATACCTGTATACAGGGAGCAGGTGAGGCGGAGAGAGAGTTAGGAGATGACAAGGCTGACAACCTTTTCTACCCAATACCATCCGGGATAATTCTTCGCCACAAGCTGGAGTCCGTCCTCGAGTACTAGGATAATTTCTTCATCGCTCAATACATCATCAAGGGAGAACGTTGCACTATATCCATCAGAAGCTAATACCTGAAGAATATTGGACGACTTGTAATGCTGAGCATCAGAGAGGATTAGAGCGAGTGGGATTACGGTGTAATTCTGAGGGGGACTTTGGG
>JABXGU010000020.1 GCA_016550415.1 archaeon
TTACAAGAGTCGTTGGAATCCGCGCCATATCTTTCCTAGGGGAAAGTGCACGACCACTTTTTCCACAACTGCGAAGAGTATTATCGGATCCAGCAAGAGCTGTTAGCTATCATGCTAAGCGAATACTGGAAATGCTTGGTGAACCTCTCGAAGAACCAGAAGCAGCTGTGGCTGAAGAATCAGAGTAGCATTTGTTTGTCGCAGCTACCTGTATGCGCAAACCTTTAGTCGATAAACTGGCATAATTTCATAGACTTTGAATGAATCGAAGTGTAGGGAAAATTATTTTCAAGGGCACATTAATCTGGCTCATACTTTGGAATTCGCTCCCAGTCTCGCTTAGTATATTTTGCAAATCTTCACCTGAAGGTCGAGGTCTTCTCGATTATAGTTATGGTTATCGTGTTGGTGACTATTTTCATTTCACTGACAACACGACTGAGACATTAAGCACACCAAGGGAATGTCTTGTGGAGCAAGAAGTGCACACAATTGGAGTATTGATTGAGATAATCGATGAGGATATAGAATATTACTCAATCAGGATATTAGCTCACATCACAAATCTCTCTGCAGGAATTGACGACTATAATTCAATGTGTTATATGGAAGGGTATTCTCCAATTGTTGCAGGGCCACATGTTTATTTCACCCATACCGATTGGAATGCCCATTACAGTGATTGGCTTAGTGCAGCTAGTGAATTCAAACATGATAACCAACTTTCTGGTCTAGTTACACAAGATCTCCAAGCTCACTATTTCCAGTGGAACCTAACAAAATATGTTGATAATTCAACCTCATCATATGATTTAGATTTAGATGGTGAAAACGATGCTTATGATATTATTTACGCCTATACTGCTCAATTCGATGGTGATGGCGTAATTATACTTCGCTCCTTTTACAATGAAATGATGTTTGAATGTGGAGCACGGTATGTACGGCTACGGGCAATCAACTTGGAAGGCGAATTCACAAACTCCCTCCTAATCATCGACCCTTACCTAATCACTATAATAATCATTATCAGCACTGTAACATTTCTTATTGCAATGGTATTTTTCTTGATTATACATTATCCCAAGGGACGTAAACGTGATGTTGCAACCTAAAAATTGCTAGTTATTTACGGAGACTGTACAGAAGATTTAGATTACGCCTAAAACTTGCTTCATCACCAGGCGTTTCAAGAATCATAGGGTGTTCACTAAATCGTCTGTCATTAACAATGCAACGGAAAGCTTCCAAACCTATGTGACCTTTTCCAATGTGTTCGTGGAGGTCACGTTGGCTACCTATTCCACTTCGCGAATCATTAATATGAAAGGCCTTTAGATGGCTCAATCCAATCTGGTCGTCAAATTGATCCAACACTTCTAGACATGAATGCGAGGTTCGAATATCATACCCTGCCGCGAACGCATGAGCAGTATCAAAACAGACTTCCAAACGCCCCGCTCTTTTCACACGGTCTCGTATTTCTGCAATCTGCTCAAAATTTGAGCCCAGAATGTCACCTGATCCTGCTGTGTTCTCAATTAGGATGGTCACCTTCTGTTTCGGTCTCTGATCAATAATGTTCTGAAGACGACCGACAAGACGCTTGATTCCCTCTTGTTCAGTAGTGTTTCTATGAGAACCAGGGTGGAAAACAAGATAGGGAATCCCAAGCAGTTCACAGCGATCCATTTCGTCAA
>JABXGU010000179.1 GCA_016550415.1 archaeon
CGTTATTTCGCCATTTAGATGAATTCGTACAAAATATTCTGTATGATTCATGAAGAAATCGATTGCTTGGGTGAAATTACGATTTGCTATACTTAGTGGCTGATCGTGACTCATATCAAAAACAATACTAATCTGCCCTTCCTCTGGATAAGCAGCAACTCCAAATTGGGGTACAATGAAGATGAGGAGACCGATAAAGAATATTGTAAGAGCAGTTCGCTGAAACACAATAGCCACCAATGATAATGTATTGGAAAGCTAGGCAGATTTGACCAGTATTGAAGTTTAAAACCTTTGCCCATTAGAAAATCGCACTTAGAAAATTCCTATAAATTGAATGACAACGCTTATGAAAAAAGAAAATTGTAAGGTTCTCGTCCAAATGCATAAGAAGACCATCGACTAACTAGGGATTAGACAATGGTAAAAACTAGGGTGTTAACAGAAGTTCAGCGGAAACTATTCCACTCCTTGATGGCACTTGTAGCCATCATGAATTGGATTGGGGGACCTCCTTTCTCAATTGGTTTTGCAGGTATCTGTCTGGCTGTTTTCATAATTTTTGATGTCATCCGAATACGCGTCTATGGCTATTTTCCATTTCGAAGTATAACGGATCGTGTAATGCGACCAAAGGAACGCACACAACTTGGTGCAAATGTCTTTTTCGCTGTAGGAACTCTCTTCACGCTTTTATCACTCTTCATCATCGGAACTATTCTTCACTCTAGCTTACAACTTCAATGTTATTGGATGTTAACAGGTTGGCTCGGAGTAGCTGCTGTCATTATCGCTGCCATTGGCGATGCTGCTGCTGCCATTGTGGGCATGACTTGCGGACGACACCGACTTAAAGGCAATCGTACAGTAGAAGGAACTATTGGAGGGTTCATCATTGGTTCAATCTCAATTCTCCCCCTATGGTTCTTCATTGGAATTCCTTGGGTTTATGGAATAATTGGTGCAATGATGTTAGTTGTTATAGATATAACAAATCCCCCTATGAATGATAATCTACTCAATCCTGTTGCCATCGGATTCTCGCTTGCAGGAGCTGAAATCCTAACTGTAATGCTTCTAAGTTTGGGGGTTGCCTAATTGGACTATCAAAGCCAATACTTGGATATAATCCGAGAAGAAGTCCAACGATTAGAGAAAATAGCAAGTCAAGCCCGACGTAGAGGTTTAGACCCGAGTTTGGATGTAGAGATGCGTCCAGCAGATGATGTGGCAGGACGCGTAGAAGGACTAGTGGGACCAGATGGTGTAGCCGCTAGGATACGAGAATTGGAAGGAACACCTCATGATATAGCCTTTGAAATTGCTCGGGAAATAGTACAAAAGGCAAAAAGTGAAGGATTGGATCCTGAAGCTGTGGCTGACCAAGCTATAAGAACTGCCTTGGCAATTCTTACCGAAGGGATAACAGCAGGACCTATCGAAGGTATTGCTCATGCTAAAATTAAATCCAACACTGATGGAAGTCGGTATCTAGCAGTTTATTTTGCAGGTCCAATACGTGCTGCAGGGGGAACAGAAGCTGCTCAGGCAGTCATAGTAGCAGATGCTATCCGTCAAATGCTTGATTTAGATCGATTTAAACCATCAAATGATATCGTCGAACGGTATCTTGAAGAAGTCGCCTTGTATAATCGGGTTTCTCACCTTCAGTATCCATCTGAATCTAATGAAATCCGACTTGCAGCTCGTAACCTACCTATCGAGGTCACAGGTGAACCGACATCTGAAGCTGAAGTGACTGGGTACCGAGACTTGCCGGGGGTGGAGACCAATCGTCTTCGTGGTGGCGCAATCCTCGTCCTGAACGACAGTATACTCGGTAAGGCCCATAAACTATCAAAAATTGTCAAAGACTTGAAACTTGATGGTTGGGATTGGTTGGAGCAACTTACTCCTCGTCAATCGGATGAAAATCAAATCGAACAGAAAATCCAACCCATAGAGAGATATTTGGAAGATATCATCGCTGGTCGCCCAATTCTTGCTTATCCCTCTAGAAAAGGTGGCTTCCGAGTTCGCTATGGACGTGCTCGGAACACAGGTCTTGCTGCTCTCGGGGTTCATCCTGCCACGATGGTTATCCTCGACAATTTCATTGCATGTGGGACACAATTAATCCTCGAACGACCTGGGAAAGCCTGCATTGCAATGCCTGTCAATACAATACATGGACCAATAGTCAAACTATACAACGGTAGTATATTGCGTATCGACACGGTGGCTGAAGCAAAACGGGTTAAGAATGCAATTGCCAGCATCTTATTCTTAGGGGATCTCTTAATTGGATTTGGCGAATTTCGTGAAAATAATCATCTTCTTGTTCCTGCAGGATATTGCCCTGAATGGTGGGTTCAGGAATTAGATTTAGCTATTGTCCAAGCATCTCTTTCTAAGCTAAACACTTTGAAAGAAATAATTAGTATTGAACGGATAAAACAGATGCAAGAGTATCCCTTTGAATATTATCCGAATCCTTGGGAGGCTCTTGCTCTCTCTTCCATTCTCGCCATCCCACTTTATCCTCGCTACATTTACTTCTGGGAAGACCTTTCTCTTGAAGAATTACGTGTCTTAGAGAACTGGCTTCAAACTCTCAACATTGAATATGAAAAGGATAGAGTCGTTGACTTGCACGGAACTATCAATCCAGAAATCACGGATATACTTGAAAAATTATGTTTACCTTGTAAAATTGAAAAACAACAGGTCCATTTTCAAAAAGCTGCTCCAATTCTGTATGCACTTTTCATTGGATAAAAAAGATGTGGTATACCAGTTGTTAATTATACTTAAACCGACGCTTTAACATATCTTCAGAAGAATTCACCCTTTAAACTTCAATCAAAAGGAACCTTCTATATTGGAGCTCGAATAGGACGACCAGAAAAGGCGGACCGTCGAAAAATGAAACCACCTCCCCATGGAATCTTTCCTGTTGGAACTGCTGGTGGTCCTATGCGTAACGTCATCAAGGCCTTAGAAAATAACTTGATTTTTGTAGAAGCTAATATTCGTTTTTGTCCTAATTGCTCTAAAATTAGCATACACCGTTCCTGTCCGAACTGCGCTACAACAACTAAGGATGTGTTATGGTGTAATACCTGTAAACGCGTCTGTAAATCAGATATTTGCGAAAAATGTGATGGACCTGCTGCTCCATATGGGGAAATCGAATTATCATTGAAGGACCAAATGAAATCTGTTCGGAAAAAATTAGGTGACCGAATTCCTATGCGCATAAAAGGCGTTCAGGGCTTGGTTAGCAAGAAGAAGATGCCTGAGATCTTGGAAAAAGCAGTGTTGCGTTCCCGCTATGATCTATACGTGTATAAGGATGGGACAATCCGCTTTGATATGACTGATGCACCGTTAACTCATTTTCAACCTAGTGAAATCCGGGTATCTGTTGATAGGCTTCATGAGTTGGGATATAAACAGGATTTACAGGGAGATTTGCTAGTCAATGAAGATCAGATACTTGAATTAAAAACCCAGGATATCATAATCCCTTTAGACTGCGCAGATTATCTTTTCCGTGTTTCACAATTTCTCGATGATCTTCTAACCTGTGTCTATAATTTAGAGCCATATTATAACCTAAAATCTCCCGAAGAACTCGTTGGGCATTTTGTAGTGGGGTTAGCGCCACATA
>JABXGU010000180.1 GCA_016550415.1 archaeon
CGAATTTCGTTTGCCATTTTCATAGCTTCTAACACCAGCAAGACATCGCCGAGTTTGACGACATCCGCTTCTTTTACACAGACTTCGAGAACACGTCCTGGTAAGGGGGCGGTTACTGTGCCTGGTTCGGCTGATTCTTGGGGTGGTTCTGTTGAAGGCTGAGTGGTGGGTGTGAAGCTAGTTGGGGTAGTGGTAATTGTTGGTGCTCGAATGCTTCGGGAAGGTGTTACAGATTCTCCAGCTAAGAAGGCGATATAGGTTTCCTTATTGATTTTAATCGTGAATTCTGAGGTATTGGGATTTGGTGTAAGGCTAATTGTGTGTTTAATGTCGCCTACCGTAATATCGAATTTTTCTAATTGAGTATCATCGGCTTTAATTTGCACGGGAAACGAGGTCTCACCTATAGTAACGGTGAGGATTCCATTGGTGGGTCCCTCAACCTCAACATCAATGATTTTGTTGTTTACCGTTAGTTTGTATTTTCGTGTCACTGCTTTCCCTCAATGTTTAATGTTAATCATAACCCATTGCTTCTCGTCGCCCTGCCAGAACCCATGGGTTAGTCCCATTTGTGTTTGGACGACGGAAACTTGGCATTTGAGGTTGGTTAGGTTGTTTTTCTAGGAGTGCCGCTGTGATTGCAGCCAGAATCTCTGGTGTAAGCTTCTCCAAGGCTTTCTTTGATTTGCGGTGTTCGAAGAACTCGAGAGCCGGTTGAGGAAATAGGATGTAGGCAATGATGTCTTCCATTTCGGAAGTGATCCCTTTCAACTCTTTACGTGCCTTGGGAATGGCAGGTTCAAGTAGATCCGCGGGACGACACGTAATTGGTTCTTCGTTACCTATCACGAGTCTCTGAATTTTCGGATCAATGGGGGCTGGTGGGCGACCATAATATCCACGAACATACTGTTTCACTTCCTCAGGAATGGTTTTGTAGCGTTCACCTAATAACACGTTCAGTGTCGCTTGGGTGCCCACAATCTGGCTAGAAGGGGTTACTAGCGGGGGATATCCCATTTCCTTTCGTACTCGGGGTACTTCATCCAATACGTCTTGCAAACGGTCTAACGCGTTTTGTTCACGTAACTGGTTTACTAAGTTGGACATCATGCCACCTGGAACTTGAAATTGTAGCACATTCGTATCAACTCCCACCATTCCGCATTCATAGGCTTCATAGCGTTCCCGGACATCATGGATATAGGCCGCGATTTCTGACAGCAACTCAAGATTTAGGTGCGAATCCCATGGAGTTCCTTCTAAGACTGCAACCATTGTTTCTAGCGGGGGTTGAGATGTGGATTGGGCAAGGGATGATATCGCGGTATCGACAACATCCACACCCGCTTTGATTGCTTCAAGGTAACTCATACTGGCCATGCCAGAAGTATAATGAGAATGGAGTTGAATTGGGACTGTGATTTCTTCTTTGAGGCGGGTGACGAGTTCTCGGGCAATAAATGGACTCAGTAAACCCGCCATGTCCTTTATACAGATTGAATCCGCTCCCATCGCTTCAAGGTTCTTGGCCTGCTCTACAAAAGATTCAACATTATGCACAGGGCTAATGGTGTAACTAAAACTGAGCTGGGCATGTGCTCCCACTTTATGAATTGCTTTTAGCGCTGTTTTCATGTTCCGGGGATCGTTTAATGCATCAAAGACGCGAAAGATATCGATGCCGTTGTGGGCGGCAAGTTCTACAAATTTACGAACTGTATCATCGGGATAATGCCGATAGCCCACAATGTTTTGTCCTCGTAATAGCATCTGCAGCTTTGTCTTCTTGATGACCGCTCGCAGTTGTCGGAGTCGCTCCCAGGGATTCTCCTTCAGGAACCGCAGTGGGGCATCGAAAGTGGCGCCTCCCCAGACCTCCATGGAATTAAAGCCCACCTTGTCCATCTTCTCAGCAATCGGGAGCATATCTTCAGTTCGCATACGAGTCGCGAGTAAGGATTGATGTGCATCCCGAAAGGTTGTATCGGTGAATTTGATGGGTTTTGAAACTGTGGCGGTCATGGTGGTATTACCTCACCTTCTCATGGTGGGCGGTAGGTGCTAATAATCGCTCCCAGTTTTTAGTCTTCTGTCTGTCCATGCTTCTATGATTCGTAAGTTGGATTCATCCTTATTGACTGCCGCTGCTTTGATCAGGACTAAGAAGTTGAGGTTACTTGTTGATTACTAGACAACCTACAATCATATCGTGAAGCCCTTGCTTCTTCTCCGTAAATCCAATGATCAAGAAGCCAATACAAAGTGTTAGGCCCGAAATAATCTTAGAAAGGTCCCGGGCAGCTGCACGGCCAAAAGATATCCGGTTCCCATAATCATCTGTCACAATAATACCGAGTGCCCGTTTCCCAATGGTCGCTTGATGCACGGAGCTTTCCTGCAACCCATAATACAAGAGGCTAATTAAAATTGAAATCGGAAGCGAAATGAACGATCCCCAAGGATAAGGCACAAAAGCCAAGATTAAGGAAAGTGGAATCGAGAAGATGGATAAGAGGATGAAATCGATTATCCATGCGGCAAATCGTTTCCAGAATCCTGCGAAACTAAAATCCATCGAATCATATTGAGGTGGCTTTGGTGCTGGGCTGACTTTCTCAGCTTCGCTTACTGGTTTTCTCAGTTCACTTTCAGCTGAATCGAGGGCAGCGCCACAGGCGTAACAAAAAGTATCAAATTCTTTAACAGTTGCACCACAATGAGGACATTTCATCATGTATTTCTCCCGAAGTGCCCCTAGCTCTGCTGGGGTGTATTGTAGTTCCTTCATAGGGCTGAGCTATAAGCTTATGTAGAGTCTGAAATCCTCTGCGGTTTATTGAATTTCGGTTAATTGTCACTAGAGGGGACAATTCCCATGCTTCTTTCTGGGTAACGCTTGGCGTTTTGTCCGCAGCATCTCAAGGGCTGCAATAACACGGGACCGCGTAAGGGCAGGCTCAATGACCTCATCGATGAATCCTCGTACTGCACCCGAATAAGGATTCGCAAAGCGTTCACGGTATTCCTGAATTCGTTTAGCCCGGGCCGCCTCTGGATCCTTGGATTTTTCGATTTCACGACGGAAAATAATATTCGCTGCGCCTTCAGGACCCATAACTGCCATTTCGGTAGTTGGCCATGCATATACAACATCTGCTCGGAGATGCTTAGATCCCAACACGACATACGCACCTCCAATAGCCTTCCGGGTAATCACGGTCACCTTAGGCACTGTTGCCTCTGCGTATGCAAAAAGAATCTTGGCTCCGTGTCGAATGATTCCGCGATGTTCCTGATCTACACCTGGAAGAAAGCCTGGCACATCCATGAAGGTAAGGACTGGAATATTAAACGCATCACAGAACCGGACAAACCGTGCACATTTGTCCGACGCATTGATGTCTAAGGTTCCAGCCAGATAATTTGGTTGGTTTGCCACCACACCCACTGGATGAC
>JABXGU010000181.1 GCA_016550415.1 archaeon
CACGGAGCTGAGCAATTGTGGGCGGCAATTGGGGGTCTCTGAGGTGAGGGTATTGTTCGTAGAAGGGTGTCATGACTTGGTGGACTTCTTCGTCAGTGACCTTTTGGCAAAGTTCAGGGAAACTTGATTCTAGGTTGGGAACATGGAGGTGGACAGTACGACCTCGTCCTGCGATGTGGACAAGGGCATCGCCGCGTCTCATAGCTGAGATATGTTGTTCTTGGCGTGGTGTGCAATTTAATTCGACAGCAATGTGGTGGCGATCTTCACCACTGGTTAAGACATGGACGATTTTTGTGCCAGGAAGTTTGACAGCTGCATTAGCTAATCGGCTGGGTAACTGCTCGACAAGGATGCAGCCCATTCCATAAGCTCTGGCTTCTGCTAAGAGGTTAACAATGGTGGTTACAGCTTCTTGCTGGGCTGATGCTAGAATTGATGAATCTGGTGTTGATGGGATTCCTTTCAGGATGCGATGTGCTTCTTCTATGAATAGAACGTGTCGGAGTTTGGGTTGTGGTCCTTGGGCTTGGAAATATTCTGTTATGGATGTTAATAACAGCCCAGATAACAAGGCTTTATTCTCATCATTCAGTAATTGGAGCTCAATAATAGTGGGAGCCTTAATCAACTCTTCAACCGAGAATCCTTGGGATGTATTGAACATTGCTGCCAAAATAGGGTCATCAAGTAAGGTTTCGACTCGTGCCTGCAGAGCCCCTTCGAAATCCTGTTTAAGTTTTGGACCATACGCCATCTCTTCAGTGGTCTCTAATATCGCTTTATAGAAATCTGATAAGAGAATGGGTTTCCCACGCTGATTTGAAGTTGCATCCCAGTCAGCATTCCTATATGTTCGCCGAATGGCTTTGGCTAGGTGTATTGATAAGGCACCCTCAACTGGCCAAGCAGCTTGAAAGTCATCGATTACATGACTAATATGAGGTCCAATTTTCCCTCCTTCAGGAACGTGAAAGGGATTAAACCGAAAGGGGGCACTCTGTTCATCTGCAACAGTGAAAATACGCAAATCTGAAATTTTACGATGGAGACGTCGCCACTCACTTTTCGCCGCTTCTAAGACGAAAAAGGGAACCTTTCTTTCTGCTAAATCAATAGCAAGATGTTGCGCTGTGCAAGTCTTCCCAGATCCTGTATTTCCAACAATGAGCAAATGTCTGCGAATATCCTCAAATTCCAATTCTAATGAATGAGGTGTAAGTTGGTCATCACGGTAAAGGTGACCAATCACGATTTTGCTGTCTACTTCATCAGGACTCTCTGTAAATGGCAGTGCGTGGTGTTGAATAGGGTAACTATCGATGTTGCTTCTGTCTTCTGTGCCTGTGAAAAATGCTTCTCGCTCTGATATGGGAATGCCAATGTCACATTGTGGTATTGTGAAGAGTGATTCTGTTTCTTCTAGGCTCAGGTGTGTAGGAACACCTGTCGGTATTCCATGTTGGAGACGACGGAATGGTCTGCTGCCTGATAATATATGTTGATGGACCTTAGGTGCTGTCTTTGCATCCAGCTGCCCTATTACTCCACTCAATTGTCTTAATAATTGGGTTGGAGTGCTGATGCCGATTTGTTGGTGAGGACTCCAGGCAATAGCAGCAATACGACATTTAATAGAAACACTAGCTTCTAAGCGGTCCACTTTTCGCCATAAGCGTGCTGCTTTAAGACCGGCACTGGTATTCGGTTGAGTATGGCTACGCTGTCCCTGCTGGGCTAAAAGAATCTGGATTAAATTTAGTGGTTCAGTAATTTGGTTCGTTGATTTTTCTTGGGATTTTTCAAAGTGCCTTCGTGCCCATCGCCGTTCAAGCCAATTAGAAGTATATGGTGTGGCAAACACTTGGAATACTGCATACGTGTTTGGCGGGAGTCGCATCATATTTTCAGCAATTGACCCGAGGGGATCATGTGAACGAGTTATTTCTCCCCGCATATAAGCTGAGGCACATTTCCCCTCTTTAAGCAATTCAGGAATAGCAAGTGTAGGGTGAATGGTGATTTTGAAACCTGGCCAGAACCCTTGAACACACTTGGCTAAGGTTTGGACTTGTTGAATTAGGTGATTAGGTGCGCTATTCCATGTTAAAAAGTAGAATCGTAAACGTTTCTTGTAAGTTTCCAGTCGAAGCCCGCAAGGGATACCACTACGGGCTAGTGTAGATAACAGCTTGTATGTAGGCGTATTATGAGCTGTGAAGTGACTATTGGCGTTTGACTTTTCAGAATTAGTATCGTTTTCTCTATCTCTTGGTAACAAACCAGTTTCGATGTAACGATTAGGAATACCAACAATTTCAACAGC
>JABXGU010000182.1 GCA_016550415.1 archaeon
ACGGCTTCTACCACGTTGGGATCCGTGGTAATGCCGGTCTCAAAGGAGTCGCTGGTGATTAGATTGGGCTTCACTAAGACCGTGTCGTATGACTTGAGCGCTTCCTTGAATGGAATCAATTCTATTGCCCGAAAGACGGGTTCTAGCCCACGTTCGCCCTTAACCACTGCTACCAATGACATAGCTCTATTTACAGGATATCAGGTATTAAAAACCAACATTGAAGAGAATGGGTTTGTTGCGACTACAGCCACGGGAGAAAAGTTCCGATGAGCACTAATGCACCTGCGATGATAAAAGCGGCGGCAGCAGCATAGGCGATGGTGGTTGTGCTTAGGTATTTTCGGGCACGATCGCCCACAAAGACACCAATACCATTCACGAGTGCCAATGCTAGGAAGGCCGCGGTGAAAACGAGAAGTAGTTGACCTGTGGTCGCGGCGATTAAGATCACGATCAGTTGGGTTTTATCGCCTAATTCTGCCAAGAACAGGAGGATAAATGCCCGCACCCACACCCGTGTTCCATGCGTTGTAGTCGACTCTTCCTCGTCATCACGGTGTCTCACTTTGTAGATAGTAAAAACACCAAGAATAATGAACACAAGGCCGGCGATGATTTGAATCAGGGTAAGCGGTACAAAGAGCCCAATAAGGGAGCCCACAAGGACGCCGACTACCGTCACGGTGAATAAGCCGCCTAATACTCCAAGGTATACTTGGGCAGGTTTTCCTGTTTCAGCGGCGAGAGCGAAGGTGACAAGTTGTGTCTTATCCGCTAGTTCAGCAAGAAGGACCAATGCAAATACTATGAAAAATAATTGTACTAACACAAGGACCACAAGTTCAGGTTGTTAGGCGAAGATTGGCTTAATTGCATTTTAATATCCTAAAGAGTGTGACGCTTTTCTAAACTTCAAGCAGGTTATCTCCCACGGTGTTATTGACGGTTTTAGTAATCTTCGAAGACTAACCTGCTTTTTCATACCAAAAAAAGTGGAAGATGATTTGAAGTACATTATTGATGAGCTCATCTGATTTCGACATAGACATTGTGTGAATGGAGTTCTCAAATTTAAGAGCTAGTCTAGGATATACAGTATCTTATGCGAAAATCAAAAGTTATGAAGCCTGAGGAAGATGCGATTGGTCAGGAGATTTGGGCTTATTATCAGGGTCGAGAGGTTCTTGAAATTTGGGAACGGGATGACGGCTTTATCATTGCCTCTGCTATGGAGCCGAAGAGATATTTTTTAGAATACAAAGATTGGGCGCTCCACGAAAAACGGGCTTTGGAATATGTGAATGGAAAGGTTTTGGATATTGGTTGTGGAGCTGGGAGACATTCGCTATACTTACAGAAACAGGGCTTTGATGTTCTTGGGATAGACAGCTCGCCGTTAGCAGTAAAGGTCTGCAAATTAAGAGGGGTGAAGCATGCCAAAGTCATGGCAATTGAAGATGTGGTTTCCGAGTCTGGCTCGTTTGATACAATTCTCCTGTTGGGGAATAACTTCAGTCTATTTGGCAATTTCAAAAA
>JABXGU010000183.1 GCA_016550415.1 archaeon
AGTTGACAAATTGGGCGAGTTTAGAGACTCTGGTAGATTGTTAGACTGTAAAAATGGTGTAGTGTGTTGATTTTCGCTTAGTGTTGTAAGTCTATGAATCATTCGACAATTAACGATAAACCTTGTGGCTGGATGGTAATCTTTATAGATTATGAAATTGCGGGCAAGGCAATCAAACAGATTAGCAATACAAGAAAAGCTACCAACTCTTAATGTGTATAATAAATACTTAATTATTGGAGACTCATCACATGGCACTTCTTGACCCGATGAATATTGGCATAGCCCTCATTGTCTTATCCATTCTTGCTGTAGTCTCCTATAAAGCACGGATTGTAACTCGTTCAGGACTTGTTGCCGCATTTTTCCTGGGACTCACTATTTGGTTATTTACATCTTGGACCTGGTTTTTGCTTATGCTTCTTTTTTTCGTGGTTACTGCTCAATTTACCCACTTCAAATACAAGGTTAAGCGTCAACATGATGCAGCCCAAGAAAAAGGTGGAGCCAGAGAATGGTCCCACGTTCTAGCAAATGGTGCTTTACCATTAAGCTTTGTACTTCTTAGTTTTGCGCTGGTATTAGTGCTAGGGAGAACCAACGCGTATGGCAGCATGGAAGTAGGCTTTGGCTCATTGATAATTCCTGGTGGCACCGTAACAAGCATCTGCTTCGCTGCATTTCTTGGCGCTCTCGCTACCGCAACAGCAGATACCCTAGCAACAGAGATAGGATTGCTTAACCCCACACCACCCCGACTCATCACTAAACCCTGGAAAGTAGTCCCGCCTGGAACATCAGGCGGTGTCTCATTAACCGGAGAACTAGCTACATTCCTTGGCACATTACTTATAGGTGGAACAGCCGCCCTCCTTGCTGCACCCTTCTGGATTACCTTCTTTAACACAACCCTAATTCCCGAGCTCGGGACCTTTGCGCCAGTAACCATAATAATAGTAACAATTGTAGGAGGAATTGTTGGTTGCACAATAGACAGTATCCTTGGTGCAACTATTCAGGGCATGTGGCAATGCCAATGCTGCCAAAAACAAACTGAGAAACGAGTTCATTGTAGCGAACCCGCAAAATTCCTTCGAGGCAACAGAGTCCTAGACAATCACATGGTTAACCTAATCTCTTGCTTCCTTGGCGCTCTTACATCAGCTTCGCTTTACATCATACTATTATCAATCGGTTTCGCTTAAACCTCAAGTTCACTCAAAGAGAGCCACCGAGTATATTGATCGACAGATAAAATCGATAGATTATCCAAGACGGATATGATCTAAATCCTTGAATTGTATCTTTCCGACACGGGCTGCTATGTGTAGAACCTGCTCAAGTTCACTAAGATCAACATCTAATTTGAAGTACTTCTCCAGCCCAGTCTTAATCGCCTTGGCACTTAATGAACATTGTTTGTCTTCATCATACAACTTCAGTGTAAGGTTCCGTAAATCCTCTGTACGGTTCCAGGGAAATACAAACCAGAACCATTCTTCCTGCTTGATTGTATAGAAGTCAGGTTTGAGTTCGGAGCCAGTGAGATATAACATAACTGCAAGCTTGACATCCTTTGCACCCTGTTCCTTACAATACTTGATAGTGTGAATTGCAGACCTGCCAGTATCAACAAGATCGTCAATAACTAGGATTCTTCTTCCATCGACTGGGAGTGGGGCTCGATGGGGGATGACAGCGTCTTCAGCATGTTCAGCGGTGGTGTCCAGCCAGTGCTCAACTTTTAGTGCATAAAGTTGTGGGTTGCCCATGTAATCAGACATAAGGCGGCCTGGTACAAACCCGCTACGAGCAATGGCGAGGAGTAGTTCAGGATGATAAGCTGATTCCATAACTTTGTCAGCTAATGATCGCGTCCAATCAACGATTTCTTGCCAGCTTACAAATCGACAATTAATAGGTTCAACCATAGTAATTACCCCTAGATAATGGGCAATGTGCCCGAAAGGAAGAACACCCATAAAAGTGTCTAGCTCCATATTCTATTTGGTTAGAAAATAGAGACAAGAGAGATGAGAAAAGTCATGGCAATTACATTTACTGGTCTAGGCTCAAAAGAAGACCCAATACGCATTTCAGGTATTTCAACCAATTTTGAAGCAATAAGTGCTGAGTACAAATACCTTAACCAAAAATATGGAGAAAGAGGAGTAGATTGGAAATTATTACGCCAAGCTCTAGTTAATGACCCTAATGGACCTATATGCGATATACTATATATCGAACTGACCGATGGCACTAATATTGAGGTGTGGATTGACATTACCGACTAATTTGGAAAATTTTAGTCGGATTCATTAAAAACAATGTTTGATTCATGGATTATTGGCTGTAATAATGGCGAAGAACTCGTAGGGCACGAAGGGTAATCCACTTGGAGGGTTGTCCCTTGGCTTCTATATCGTGCCACATGCTACCATTGAATGAGTGCTTAAGTAACCATTTTCCATCAGGTCTCCGTTTTGATATTACCAGATCAATAGCATCCTGCATTCGCTTATCACGGATATCCAGTCTTGCTAATGTATCCAAGACTTCCAGCGCATCAGAATTATAGAAGAGGGGGAACCCAAACCGTTTCCAGCCCGCCTTCTCCTTACGTTTACCAGCAGGCCCCCGTAAATACTTGTAAACTCCATTCTCCAAAATGACCTCAACAACTTTATCGATAATATCATTAACGATACGAGAACGTTGTCCCACGGGAATCAATGAGAATGCACGGAGTACCTTACACATGCCCATATAGCAATTTTTAGGAAAAACATTCGCAGGGAATATGGGATAAGCACGACATACCCAACCACCATCTTTTGACTCGTGAAGATTAACGAGGAAATCGATGAGACGTTTAACTCTAGAATCATTCAGGTAGCCAAAGCAGATTAACCAATAGAGGATGTTTCCATCAAAACAACACATACCACTAACTTTACTGGCACGTCCTCGCTTGGTCTTAGGAATTGTGGTAGAGAAGTGTCCAGAGTCCAGTTGAAAATCAAACATGTGTTCGATGCCACATTCAACAGCTGGCGTCCGCTCTACTCCGAGTTCAGCAAGGATAAGGAGGGAATGGGTGGACGCGGTATACTTCTTGATGTAACAATTATTCTGTTTTCCCCAATATCCTTCTGGTTTCTGAGCACCAAGAATGGCTTTGACAACAGTAGATCCCTTGATAGATTTTTGAGCGGCTTGAACCTCAGGATGAGTTAATGGTTTATCTTGA
>JABXGU010000184.1 GCA_016550415.1 archaeon
GTGTCTCAACTTCTGCACTCCTTTCAATTATGCGGCATTTAAAAAAGCGGTTCACCCGTAAGGTCTGTTATATTAAAAGGAGTGTCTCACGCGTGGTCAACCAGGTAATGGCAGGCAAAGAAAAGACATGGGTCCTTGGGATGGGAAATGCAGCCATTGCCCGGGGGGCTTTAGAGGGAAACGTCCAGGTGGCTACCTCTTACCCTGGCACTCCTGCTTCTGAGATTCTCCAAAACCTTGCTGATGTCGCTCCTGATTGGGAACTGTATGTGGAATGGAGTACGAATGAGAAAGTAGCCTTTGAAGTGGCGCTTGCCGCAGCCTGGAGTGGCCTTCGCGCAATGACTTCTATGAAACAAAATGGGCTCTTTGTACTCCTTGATACGCTTGTGAATGTAGCATACACTGGACAAGGAAAAGGCGCTTTATTATTAATAGTTGCAGATGATCCCCAGGCTCACAGTTCAACAACAGAGTCAGATACTCGGGCAGTTGGTCATTACGCAAATATTCCGGTCTTAGAACCATCCAGCCATCAAGAAGCCAAGGATATGCTCCCCTACGCATTGGATCTTTCTGAGCGATTTGGTATCCCTTTCATGATTCGCATAACCACGCGACTCGCCCACAGCCAACAACTCTTCAGGCTGGATCCAGTTCTTCGTGAACCCCGTGAAGCAACCTTTGACCGGGCTAACCCGTTACTGAATATACCCTCTCCCCATAAAAACCACCAGGCGCTACTCGAACGCCTCGAACATATCTGCGAACGATTCGAAGTCTCTCCATGGAACCGTTATACTGGACCAGAGAAACCCGACCTGCTTATTGTGACTTCAGGCACCGGATGGCTCTACGCCAATGAAACCATTAGGCTTCTGAACCTCCAAGAACGAGTGGGAATTCTTCGAATCGCAACAGTCTCCCCGTTACCAATGAAGCTCATAAAAAAGATTGTACGTCCCGCCTCTAAGGTGCTAGTTCTAGAGGAAATTGATCCGTTTCTTGAAACCCAAATTCGAGCTGGTTTATATGATCTAGCCGGACCTCCAATCCCAACACTTTACGGCAAGCTTACAGGACATGTTCCTCGTACAGGAGAACTAACCATCGATATAACGATTCAGGTCGTAACGCACCTTCTCGAAATCACATACTCACCAGTTACTGAGAAGTATCAAGCAGATGTAGAAAATGCGGTGAAGGATTTACCCCCACGCACACTCACATTTTGTGCAGGATGTCCTCATCGAGCATCATACTTAGCTATTTATCGGGCTATAAAGCGAAATAAAAACAAAGGATTCGTTACTGGAGATATCGGTTGCTATTCCCTTGGAGCCTTCTATCACGACCTCATGCGCAACCAACATGCTATGGGTACAGGAGTGGGCCTTGCCAGTGGTTTTGGTCACTTTCAACTCTTCGGACTAGATGAACCAGTTATCGCAGTCATCGGTGATTCAACACTCTTCCACGCAGGCCTCCCTGCACTCGTTAATATCTCCTATTACCAGTCAGACGCCACTATATGCATCCTCGATAACCAAGCTACGGCTATGACCGGGTTCCAACCACATCCTGGAACAGGAACCGACGCCATCGGAAATCCAGCTCCAACGATTAACGTTGAGGCGCTTCTGAAAAGTATTGGATTCTCTGAGGTTATAGTCATTGATCCTTTTGACTTAAAAATCGCTACAGACACAGTGTATAACGCCATTACGTCATCTGGAAGCCATGCGATTATTTTTCGAAGAGCATGCCCTCTATCCGTCAAAGAACCAACGGCTGAACTCCAATCGCTTGTCCAAATTGATGAAACTTCCTGTCGCGGGGAAGAATGTCGAATTTGTCTCACTGAGCTTAACTGCCCTGCGCTCATATGGAATTCCAAGGTGAAACATGTAGAAGTGGATGAAGCTCTCTGTGTGGGCTGCGATGTTTGTATCCAAGTGTGTCCACATAATGCCATCAGCTCACATACAAAACAACAAACGGAGGGCTCTCCATAATGGCTTCTGTAACGAAACCCCAAATTCCCAATAATCGCCCTTTCAACATCTTAGTCGTAGGCGTAGGCGGCCAAGGGATTCTCCTGGCTGCTCGGCTCATTGCACAGGCTGCCACCTCTGAAGGATTCGATGTGAGTGTTGGAGAAACCTTTGGTGCCTCACGACGTGGAGGAACAGTTCTTTCTCACATCCGACTAAACAGCCTACTCAAAAACAATTCAACACTACGAAAAATCGCTTCAACGGGTTCCATCATCCCGCATAATATGGCTGATGTTCTCATTGGCCTTGAACCACTGGAAACATTACGCGCTGCCCGCTATCTCAACCTCAACAGCCAGGTCTTACTCAACAAACACATCCAGCCACCTGTGGAAGTTACTGCTCATCGTGCAGCAATCCCTTCATTTGAAGAAATTCAATCTAGACTGTCACAATTGGCTTCCAACTTGTGGACAGTGAATGCCCTACAGCTTGCTAGTCAGGCTGGAGAGATACGAACCACCAACACCGTTATGATTGGTGCCCTTTCAGGACTGCAAATTACCCCGATTTCAGATACTGCCTTTGAATCCACTCTCAAGTCACTTTTTCCAATCATATCGATTCAAGCTATCAACAACAAAGCCTATCAGCTTGGGAAAAAGGCATTTAGCTAGCTTTCTTTGAAGCTGTCTTCTTTTTGGTGTGGCGCTTCCGCCGTTTCGATACTGTTGATTTCGACGATTTCCATGCCTCTGCACCCACCTTAAGCGACTCAGGATTCATTTCAGAGTTTGTTGAAATTACACAATCCCTCTCCACGATATCAGCTGAAACCGGTAAATTTAGTTGTTCACACACGAGGGCCTTTGTTGCTGGAATGCAATCCCGTGGATGACAGAGCGCCAGCCGTAATCCTAATGTATCCTCAACATAGTTGGGAACCCATGATCGCCCAGCTCGAGGTAAATCATAGAATGGATACACAAAGAGAATCGCCGGAAACTCTGCTCGCTGCGCCTTAACTGCATTATATAATACACGTGCAAAAAGCCACTTACGGGAGCGCTCAAACTCGACCGCCAACAAGCGATGAGAACCACGAGTAATCGCATAATCTATTCGAGTGCGATCAGGTGTCCGGAATTCACGCCACCCCTCAACGTTGAGCTCTCCAACCAATTCCGTGAGTCCAGCAATCAGGGCTTTCACACGCATCGTAACACACCGAAACAGTATCTTAATATTTCACCAAATCCATTAATTATTTATCCTAAAATTACTATTCTCTAGCTTGGAGGCGAAAGGCATCACGAACACCTCTCCAGATGTAAATAGGAAAATTCCAAAACACGATTGGGATGCATATATTGAAGCAATGCGCGGTCCCTTAAGCAGCCTTCCTGCTGATAGCCAAAAAATCGACGCCAAAATTGCAAAACAGCGCGCAGCAGCCCGATTCTTCCAGGGTAGCAACCAACGTTCCATAAACCGATCAGCATTTCACCTGACCAAGATGTTAAAACGTCAAACCGGATAATACGTGATAAGAAAAATGCATCAGATCAACTCTGGTAAGATAAAAATCGAGGATTCAGTACTCGAAGAGCTCGATGCGGATAAAGCCGCAGCAAAACGGCGCTGGGAGGCGTACATCGCAGCGATGCGGGGATATCTATCGAGTCATCCCATGGATGCTAATAAAATTGATGCCTATTACGCGCGCCTAA
>JABXGU010000185.1 GCA_016550415.1 archaeon
ATATTTAGGTGAGCCTAAATCTTGTTTCTATGGTGCCCTTAGATCAATATTACGAAACAGCTTCCCATCAAAAACAAGGCGGTGCTAGCTTAAAACGCAAGTCAGAGGTGACTAGCTCTAGCATAGAAGAATATCTTGAAGCTGTTCTTCGGCTGCTCTCCATTAAGCCTGGTCAATTTGCCAAAACTGGTGAACTAGCTGAAATGCTAGGTGTGGCACCTGCAAGTGTTACTCAAATGATTCAGAAACTATCTGCAAAGGGTTACCTCCGATATCAGAAGAGTCGTGGCGTGCGTCTTACAGCAAAGGGTCGTCGTATAGCTATGGATGTTCTACGACGTCATCGAATCGCTGAGCGCCTTCTTGTTGATATGTTAGGTGTTAGCTGGGAGAAGGCTCATGAGACTGCATGTGAATGGGAGCATTTGCTAACACCAGAATTGTGTGAGCGCGTTCTTAAGCAGCTTGATGATCCTCTTACATGTCCACATGGAAACCCGATTCCTGGCGTGAATGGTTCATTAGAGGAAATTCCTCAAGAATCGCTAGCTGATTTGGATGAAGGTGAAGAAGCAGTAATTGATTGCGTCAGTGATGAGAGCCCTGAATTACTACGGATGATTGCATCCATGGGAATGCTGCCGGGGGAATTGGTTCATGTAGTTCAGGTCTCGACATTAGGTGACACGTTTCTTGTGGAGGTTGGTACTGCTCAATTTGCTTTGAGTCGTGCCATTGCTAAGCGTATCCGCATCCGGAAGGATGATGATTAATCCTAACGGAGGTAGCAGTATAGGATGTCCAAAGGTCGTAAGCGAAGAATACACCATATGCGCCATTTTCAATTTGACAAAGAAGAGGTACGCGTAGTCCTTGTTGGAAATCCTAATACTGGCAAGTCAGTTATTTTCAATAGTTGGACTGGATTAGGCGCAATCGTTTCTAACTATCCTGGTACTACAGTGGGTCTTCTTGAAGGAACAGTGTTCTTGCCATACCGAGACATATTCATGGCAAGATGGCACCCTGATTTTCGAGATTGGGACCAACAAATCAAAGACCAAACTAATTCTCAGGATGAAGATGAGCATGAATCAAGACTAGGTCCTAGAGGTCGGGGTGGTAGACCTTGGAATCGTGGATGGAGACGCTGGAGTCGAAGACGCCATCGAGAATCTGAGGAACCGCATGGTGCTCAAATAAAAATTATTGATTTGCCCGGCTCCTACACTATCATAAGTCCATCAACAGACGATGAACGTGTAACGCTACGCTATCTCCAAGAAGAACGACCTGATGTGATTGTGAATGTCGTCGATGCAACGAACCTTTCGCGAAACTTGATACTCACATTTGCATTATTAGAATTTGACATCCCAGTTGTAGTTTGCTTAAATCAAATTGATCTAGCTCGTCGAATGGGTATCCATATCGATGTAGCCAAGCTGCAACGATTACTCGGTGTACCAGTAGTTCCAACAGTTGCTATTCAAGGAAAAAATTTGAAACAATTACTGAGCACAGCAGCTAGCGCTGCAATGATGCGTAGAGGTCGAAGACGAAAGCCGCGAAGAATGATATTTCCTGATGGCATTGAGGCGAAATTGGTAACACTGGAAAAGCGGCTTGTTGAATTCAATTCATGTCCTTTGGGTTTGCCTTCACGTATTGTTTCACAACAGTTGTTAGAGGGATATTCTGGATGTATCCATTGTCTTTCAAAAAATGCAAACAGAAAGGCTATGCTGGAACTTGGGGAAAAGCTACGAAAGGAATTGGA
>JABXGU010000186.1 GCA_016550415.1 archaeon
ATATTTGGACAAACGACAGCACAATCTTTGTGGCATGGTCAGGTGCCTCCGATGTTGGTGGAAGTGGCGTAGCCGGATATGGTTTATATTGGTCAACTAGCCCTTCCGGTTCACCTTCTCAAGTCTTGGACACAATTGATCCTAATACGACTAGTTCAGCGTTAGCAGATGGTGACAGTTGGTACCTGCATATAATCACCGTCGATAATGTAGGGAATTGGAACATGACTACTCTGCATATCGGACCATTCAAAATAGACACAGTGTTACCTACTTGGGATGAAACACCCACTGATCAATTCGTTGCATGGAATGTCTCCTTCAGCTATGATTTGAATGCCACAGATGTTCTCTCAGGCATATCCAATTGGGTTGTCAACGACAGTACAAACTTCAGTATAAACAGTCAAGGCATCATTACAAGTATAGGAACTCTTGCAGCAGGAACATATGGATTAGAAGTAACTGTCACTGACGATGCAGGGAACAGTGTCTCTGCTAGCTTCTCAGTAGAAAAGGAAGTCTCACCAACGACCCCAACATCTCCGCCTATTCCTGGTTTCCCGCTGGGTGCCATTGTCCTTGGTTTAATGGCTGCACTGGGTCTTGGTATCTTATCACGTCATCAAAACAGACGAAGGGAACACTAGTCTAGTTTCCTTCTTCTCCCTCTATTTTTATAGTTTCCAGAAGTAACAATTTCGATATCTTTTCCCATTTCATTTAAGGGTAAGTAATTATAGAATGCAAATTGCGAAAGTGGTGGTTTATAATGGGTATTGATGTTCCCCAATTGAGATTAGAGTGTAAGGATCCCAATGAGTTGATTGAAACCTCTGATGGCCGGACACTTTTTTTGAGAAAGTGGGAAGCTTCAACTCCATCTGAAGCTAGTCGTAAGTATGCAATTCTTATTTTGCATGGAATAACTGCTCATAGTGGAGCATACCAAATTATAGCTGCACCCATGTCTAAAGCAGGATATACAATATTTGGAGTGGATTATAGGGGACACGGATTATCCGATGGAAAACGTGGCGATTTTCCAGGACGCGAACGATTCATCAAAGATATTTGCGAGACAATTAATTTTCTCAAACAGAGATTTCCCAAATTGATACTCTTTGGGCATAGTCTGGGCGTATTGGTTGCCATTGAAACACTGAGAGAGATTCCACAGGAGATTGATGGTCTGATGCTGTTCAGTGGAGCAAGAACAGTGAGGTCTGGTGTCTATCATCCCATCCCGTTGTTTACAAAATTGAAGATTGGTTTAAGTTCGCTGTTTTTCCCGAGTAAACCTGTTGTTGAGTATCGACGTGAAGGTATGGTTGGTCTTGATGACCCATTATTCACCTTCAGGTATACATATCGATTCATGAAATTCGTGTTTAGCACAAAAGAATTGATGTTTCTAGAGAAACTTGTTATTCCTGTCTATTTTGGAATCGGAGATCAAGATGAACTCTTTTCAGTAGAAGACGCTCACAGGTTGTTTGATGAGATTCCAGCTGCGGATAAGGAATTCGAGGTAATTTCTGGAGCAAAACATGCCAAGTTCCCTGATGGAAGTTGGGAAAAGACAGTTGAGTGGTTGCAAAGGAATTTTCAATAAACGATTTTTGATATCAATTTATAGGAAAGCTATAAGACTGTTCTAGTGATAAAATCTGTCCTACTTGAATTATTGACCCAGTTTGTGTCAATCTAATTCAAAATGATGGAATCAAGAACTGAAGCGTGAAAAGGTATGGTTGAATTTGTAAAGTATCACATTCAGAAGGGTCGACTTGCCATAGTACCTGATGACATGTTGAGTGAATTTGGAATTGGTGATTGCTATCTGGTAGATACAAAGTCCACCATCTACCTATGGTGTGGTAGAAACGCATCACCCGACGAGCGATTCATTGGGGCAGTCACATCAGTGTGGCGTGATCAAGCCAGAAAAGGAGCAGCTCGTCTCGTTACAGTAGAACCTGGAAATGAGCCCCCTGAATTTCTCACCCTATTCGGAGGCTCTATTCGAGTTACAGAGCAGGATACTGAAGGCATCTTAAAGAAAGTGGTTCTCGAAAAGCATGAATTCAAACTTTACCGTCTTCACATAACTGGCGGCGTCACCCTCTTTGTTGAGGTGCCACGAAATCAATCCAGTTTAACCACTGATGATGTCTATTTACTGGATACCTTTGAAAAAATCTTTATCTGGCGTGGAAAAACCTCCAGTGCCTTTGAGAAATTCCATGGCATGCTGATTGCACGACGATACGACGCTGAACGAGCAGGTGTACAATACATTGTCATCATAGATGAAGGCAAAGAAACCGAAGAATTCCTTAGCGGTCTCAAATAGTCAAAGATTCCTTTTCAAATAGACCAAACGCGGGTTTTTTCAACGAATACTACTCAAAATACTATTTTCCTAATCTCAAGACGCTGTTGTATTTCTCCTCTCAAACACCAAAATCTTTTTCTTAATCTCAATGTGACCCACGATAGTCGCCAGAGGTAATAAGCTATGAGTTTTCTCCTTGCGCCCGACTGGGAAGAACCCGTAATGAAACGGATTCTGCTGCCATTACAGGGTTTTCCAGCAGAAATCAATGCGATCAATTTAGCGTTTTATCTGGCAGAATACTCTCAAGCAACTGTATCAATTCTTCATTGCAAAGAAACTTGGATCAAATCTCAAGAGTTCTGGCTAGACCGCTTAACAGGTCACATCAAATCCTTATCCATGTTATTGGATGTTCCCTACGAAACTACTCGTGTCAAAAGATACCGTGCATCTGATGCAATCCTGAATGCGGCAAACAAAAACCACAGTGCCCTCATCATCATGTCCGCAGCACGTAAGCCAATCTATAAGCAGCTCTTAGGCTCCACGGCACGCCGTGTCACAAGTAAAAGCAAGATACCAACAATCGTTGTTGCTTCATGGCTTGAAGATTTTGAAGAACACCAAGAGCCGGTCATCAACAAGATACTCCTCCCCATTCATGACACTGCCAAAGATATTGCCGCTTTACGCCTAGCTGCGGCGCTGAAAAAAAGCTCATCTGCAAAAAATGCAGAAATGATAGCTCTTCATGTTACGCTTCTTCCAATGGTTGTATCTCTCACAGCTACTGACTCTGAAGAGTTCCGCCAAGACAGAGAAGCATTTCTCAAGGACATATCAACCTTCTCTTCTCAAACAGGGCTAAAGATAACACCAAAGCATGTCGCAGCCCGGAAAATCGGAGATGCCACTATAGAAATAGCTGCCAAAGAAGATGTTGACCTCATCATTCTCGGCGCCCGACGTAGACCTCGTCGGTTCCAAAAGGTCCTAGGGAGAGTCTCATTCAAAATTGCCTCCCATTCCAAAGCTGCTGTTGTACTCACTTTCGCACCTTAACTAGCCAATGCAAAAACTGAACAAAAAAGTGACCGTTGATGACATCTGATTCGTAATCAAAAGCTTTGGATTCTTCAAATGTTAAAAACAAGA
>JABXGU010000187.1 GCA_016550415.1 archaeon
GGCGCCTCTCCTATATGCATAAGGTACCAGGAGTGGAAGTACTGGACGACACGGAATCTGTAGTAGAAAACCAGTGCAGGATATATGCTTCCAAACCCTGCGAGTGCCAGTGCCACTTGCGGATACCGTCGCCAAAGTGCGATTCCAGCAACAAGAATAACCAAGGGACAGATGAGAAGAAGATACACTCTGTAGTCCGCTGGGTTCTGTCGAAGAAGTATGAGGACAAGCCATGGGATGTCTAATTGGGGAACCGTGAATGTGAGTGGGTCAGGTCCAAACATGATTAGGGCGAGAATAGGAATCCAATTCAAAATGGCGATTGGGATGAGGATTAGAAGCAGGATAAGTACAATAATGTTGGATTTGGCTCGTCCATTGTGTTCTGGAACTCTTAGGTATCCCCAGAACCATTTGATGGCTTTGATTACACCATAACCCATGACAGCTACTTGTAGTAGAATTAATGTTAGCCAACAGAAGTTGAAAATGATTTGCATGATTCCATCCCTATAGAAAATGGCTTGCCATACAGCATTGTCTATGAAAAATTGGGGAAGAATCAAGCTCGATAGTAAAGTCATGCCACCGATGACTAAGTGTGAAATGAGATGTCGGGCTCGAGATTTATAGAGATAATAATCTCCATTGGGAAGTATCGCAATTAAACCAAGTATTATGAAACCGATGAAGGCACCACAACCTCCCAAAAAGACTATGACTCCTGATCTAAGAAGGAGTAGGGGGAAAGCGCCTGAGGATGTCCAATATAGCACACGGAGGAATGGCTGGATGAGATGGTAGCAGCCAAAGAAGATTATAGCAAGGATGAATACTACTCCGTGGGACCATGTTTGCCGGTTGAAGAAAAGGTGTAAGCCTGAGAAGTAGTCTCGAATGGCTTGAAAGGCTGTCGACGGAAGTTTCTTTATCATCTCTAAGAAATGCATTATTTAACTCTCCATTAGCTGAGTATTAAATTAGTTTGGAGGCTGTCATCAAAGGAGTATCTTCATAAAAACATAGCCATCTCTAGCAAGTATCTGATTACTAGAACCTATTTGCAAAGAAGAAATGGCAAGGCGTAAACTATAAGGGTTTAGCGAATGCGTTGTCTAGCAACCTATGGAGTTGAATAACTATGGGTAAAATTGGTTTCATATTACTTCTTATCGGTGGAGTCTTGCTGATAATTGCAGGTCAATCACTTGTTATTGATCTCACGACACAGCAAATGCTAATTGATTTGATTAATAATTATGTTACTCCACATATTGGTATTTCAGGTGAAACAATCGTTTCATTTTATGTCCTTATTACCAGTCTGGGAGGAGTCGGGGTGATAGTTGGTTCTATCATTTGGTACGCGGTGGGATATGGGTGCCTTGCTTCTATTGGTAAGCTCATTGTTAGCCTTAGTTTAGGTACAGCTACTGCTTCACTTGTTTGGAGTATTTTCACTGCATATACATTAGGCGTCTTTAGTCAACCGCTTCACACAATCCTTACTTATTTTGCTGGGCTAGGTATTGGCTTCGCTTCTGTCTTTATCGTAATCCTTGGTTCAATTTTTGGTGCAGGACGAAAACGACCACCAAAGGTAGCAGAAGAAGCCCCACCAGAAACTTAACACATCTAGTGCTTTCTGGCTCGACGGAGAGTTTCAGGAACAAGGAATAGGACAAGAAGTGAAGCTGCACCATTTAGTGCTGCAGCCAATAGTATGTTTCCACGGAGTGTGCCGAATAGAAACTGTACGAAGGCACCTCCTACTATGGGTCCAAAACCGGATCCGAGTGAGAAGGCTGTTGCTACAAGGGTCATTGCTCGACCTCGGTGGCTGGAATGGCTTATATCAGCAGCTGCACTATGAGCTGCAGTATAAGCTAGTGGATAGAAGGGCATCATCCATAATATTGTGGCGACCCATGGATTCGTGATGGTAGAGTAGACTAGGAAAAAGAGTGTGTACCCGATGTATCCAAGGAGGATGATGGTTTTTCGTCCAAATCGGTCACTGCCATAGCCTGCAGCAAAAGTGACCAGCAAACCTGTAAATGTTGCTCCGCCATTTGCTATTCCAATCATTGCAGCAGTTCCACCTATTTCTGATACAAGATATATGCCCAAGAAATAGGCAAAGCATCTGACTCCCGTGTGCCCAATGCCAATGGCTAGGCATAGGGTAAGGAGGAAACCAAGTGGGAATCGTGGATTACCATCTGCTTCGCCTGAATCATTAGGTTTCAGGGATTTTTCTGGATTCATCTCTTTGATGGTTTTGTGTGGAATTTCACGGACAAAAATCAGGATTATGGATCCTCCCACTGCGATGATAATGGCACCTAGTAAGAAGAGACCGTTCATCCCAATAATGTCGTAGAGGAAGCCTCCACCAAAGGCACCAAAGGTCCAACCAATACTATCTGAAGCAAGGAGTAAACCAACAGCTTCACCCTTATGGGTTCGCGCTTCAGTGAGGTAGGTATTCGCCATCGGAATTGCAGCAGCTGTGAATAAGCTGACAAGACATGCAACTAAAAGAAAGGTGACACTGTTATTCACAAACAAGTAAATAGTAAAGGCTGCAATCTGGGCGGCAAACCCAAACAACATAATTGGTCTACGACGTTGCCATCGATCCGATATAAAACCCCAGAAATTCACCGTTACAAGACTTATCAGGATAGGAAGTCCACCAACCAAACCAATGAGGATTAATGAAGACTCACCAATATCCTGAAAGAGGTAGATGGAACCAAAAACCCAGAAAAAGGACATTGACACATGATATAGGCCAAATCCAACAAGGATACCAAGTATGAAGCGCCTTGGTATCTCTGGAGAAGAAGGCGCCTCTGAAGGCATCAGCAAAGCAACCATAGCAAGCTATCATCCTCTGTTAATAGAAAAAGCTTCGTGTACAAATTCATGGGTAGAAAGGCTGCAATTGTAGGCTGATTCTTGTTGAACTGGCTTCGTCTATAACTTTCGGTCTCGATATTGTTTGACTGTAAAAACAGCTACAATGACTGATAAGACGATGACAATCATTATCATTATGGGGAGGGTTAGATCTATTGCTGGTAGATAA
>JABXGU010000188.1 GCA_016550415.1 archaeon
ATGTGGTCACCAAGGACGCAGTTGGGAATATTGGTTCTGAAGCCGCACATTACCAAGTGAACATTGATTCAACTATTCCGATTGTAACAATAAATTCGCCAATTGATGGTTCAAATGTGTTATCTGAATTCATACTTTATTGGTCTGTAACCGAAAACGGTTCAGGTTATAGTTCAGCAAACGTCTATGTAGATGGATCAATCATCACAACAGTCAATGCCCCCCAAATGAACACAACCGTCACCAATTTGGTACCAGGTACTTATTCCATTAATGTCACAGTCTTTGATTTAGCAGGTTTCCAAGGCTCTCATCAAATCACAGTAACAGTGATAATCCCACCTGCAATACCCGGTTTTCCAGTTGGAGCAATTATACTCGGAGTTACTTTTGCAATTAGTTTTGGGTTGATTAAAGGAAAACGAAAACGTTTTGGATGACAACTCGGTGGCTTCTAGCAACGTCCCTTTCTTTTACTGAGCCTATTGATTATTGAGCATGTTCTCACATTTTTTGAAGAGCTGGTCAATGCTCTGAGAAAATAGGTGACTCGGACTTACTTGAACCAAGATTTGTCGGCTTCCGAGCTCTATAAGTCGTGTAAAGAGCGGAACAACGGCCGCTACCTCGAAACCGTATTCTTGTTCGATATCCTTTTTCACTTCATCATGGTCATAAATGCCGGGGGCTTTATTACAGACAATATAGGTGGAGGGTACGCCTAGTTTTTTTGCAAGAGCTAAGGTGATAGCAGTTCCTAAGAAATCCTGTTGATCCAAACGCATAATGACAAAAAGCAAGTCTGTCGTTGCCATCGAAAGAAGTGTTTCTTGGTCCAACCCAGGATGTGTATCAATAAAAAGATAGTCAAGCCCTTTCGCTTTGATAATTTGCTTAAATCCACGGCGAAGATCAGAGATCTCATAACCTTCGCGGATAATCGTCGAAATATCATCGGCATTCAAGCTTGCTGGAATCACATGCACACTACCGGAACGTAACTTCATGGCTTTTGTGTGGTTAATGGTGGCTTTTTCAATACTACATTTCTTTCGCAGATAATCATTAAGTGTATATTTGAACCGTTTTCCACCGAGACCAAATAAGACATGTAATCCGGGGCTTTGAATATCAGTATCAATAACACCAACATTCCGGCCTTTCATCGCGGCATACATAGCAAGATTTGCAGTCAAGTTGCTCTTACCCGTACCTCCACGGAAACTGTGAACTGTTATGATCTTACCCATTGATTATCCACCTCAATACTTTCAAGTAGTTCTTTGATATCCAATATAAGCCCCGTAATTCGAGGTAGAAATTCAGTATTATTAAACCATTGGTTCAAGTCAACCATTCGACATTGTCACCCAGTTTTCGCAATACCACAATGAGCTTCTCTTCTTCAACTCCAACTCGCTGAGCAATATCCCCGATGCTATTATTTCCATCACAGTAGGATTTCGCATCTTCTAAAATTTTGTACTCATCACTGGGTAACCCAACAGTTTCAAGGAAGGAGAGGAATCGCCGGTCACTGGCAACTAATTTAGGATAAAATTGAACGCGGCGAATATACCCTCGCGAAGATAAATAGCTGAGAATTTCTGAGAGTTGACGACCATGAACACCAGTTCGAGTTCGAATGTCTTCGACTGTTGAAATACCGTCAATTGCTTGGAGAACATCACGTCCAGGATTTCCAAAAAGGTTATCAAACTCTCGAGCCGGTCCAGTGCTTTCTGCAAAAAGGTCGCTTTCTATCATTGGATTAGAAGCAAAGACATCAAATTCGGAGAACGTCTCTGTAATCTTTGTTTTTGGCTGTACTTTTACCATGCTAGAATAGTCGATGTTGGTAAGACCATATACAAGAGGTGCGACAACCTCTGCACAGCGACCTACTTTCATATCTTCCCTAATGATGGCGAGGAGCACAAGATTCGGTTTTACTTGTTGCAAAAAGAGTTTGGTATCTTCTCCCAAGGTCGATTGTGTTACTGCAAAATAAGTTGGAAGCTCCATATTCCGAGATTGCTGAATCTGTCGCATCCCCACCTCGAGTTCATGTTTCTGCAGTTTTGAGGAGATTACGAATCCATCATTTGTAAGAAACGCTGTTCGCAAAATGCCAGGTTTTCCTTCCATGATATTCAGCAGTTCTTCAATCTTCTCTAGTCCTTCCGGTGGAAGTATTGCGGTAGGATAACGCTGTTGAATCACTGGCATTCTGTCATATTTTCCAAGAATTTCGATCACGTATTCACGAAATCCCACAAATAAATGGGATGAGATGACGGGTTTCTTCAGTATTTCGCTGAACTGTTTTTCAAAGACTTGGGCAATTTCTTTTATTATTACACGGTAAACATTTTCGTCATCATCCTGTTCTATAACAATAATGAAAAGCAAGTCTGCTTGAATTTCGTATACAAATTTATTTTCTGCGAAGGTGACCACCTGAATCTTTCCTTCTCCAATCTCTTCGGCAAATCCTGCTTGGGCGGAAAGAAAGCCTGCTACAAGAGCATCTAATTTTGGAGCCCCATCCGAAGCAAAATTGAACAAAGGCATACCACCTTTTCGGAGGACAATAATTTCTTTCACTGGCAATTGGAGTCACCAAGACTTGACCAGTACTAAAACCTCGCATAGATTAACCTTTGTGTTTTAAAGAATCCAATTGTGACTGGCATGAAACGCTTATAATCCCCTCCTTCTATTGTTCAGACCAGATAATGTGGCACCAGCGGAGACATATTCAATGAAAATTGACCGAAACTGGGTTACAGCAATAATCTTAGCAATCCCACTAGCTTGGGTACTTGCTTTTCTCCTTCTATTGCGGTCAACTATAACTTTAGATGCGCCATACATCCTTGGGTTATCAATTAGTCTTGTATTCGGATTAATTATCGGTGGTGTACTTGCAGATAGACTTCGCAGACATTCCCTCATTCTTTTTCTAAATGAGGTGCTGATACTTGGTATTGGTGTCGTGCAGTTTATCTTACCACCTAGTTTTTGGCAAACCTCATCAGGGATTCTACTACTTGTTGTTCTCGTCTTCTTATTCGGTTATCTGCTAGTTCTCTTGACAGTATTTCTTAATAAACTGGTTTCAAGTATTCGACGTGGTCAAGTAGTGGGAATAATCACTGTAATCACGGTTCTTTTAGCAGCACTATTCTCTTTCTCCTGGCAATCCCCCATTCAAACCTACTTCACTCCTGCCATAACGGCAGGACTGATTCTTCTAATTCTAATCATAACCTTTCTTGTTCAACCCTGGAAGGAGGAATTGCAGATCTATATGGTGCCTGGCTTCATTAGGCATTACGCCATCTGGTGGATCATTTATCTGACGGCATTCGGGCTTTATATTTGGGCAACACCAATCCACCTTCGATTCATTTTCGGAAGTCTATTCACCAACACACCATTTCCCGCTGAACTAATTCTAGTCGGTCTAAGTGCTTCTGTTTTTGTTTTTACCTTTTTGCCTGATAGATTAGGGCGGAAGCTAGTCTTCAACATAGCCACTCTTCTCTTGGGACTTTTGTGTATTTTTGGAGGAGCTCAAACTGATCCACATTATAGTAGCATAATATCTCCGGTTCTTTCAATCTTGGAAGCATTCGTGATTTCATTTATAATTGGGGTAGGGGCGTGGCTTGTGTGGGCTGAAATAGGAGCAGTTCGTAAGAAGGGTAGGCGAGCTGCCTTTGGGTGGATCCTGGTTGGAATTCTTGGAACCATCCTTTGGCTAGTCATTACTATTCCCTTATTTGCTGAATTCTCTTTGTTATTATACCCCATTGCGGCATCGATCGTGTTGATTAGTATCTTTCCTCTTACAAATGCTCGGGAAGTAGTTTGGAATGAAAGAATCATTTAAGGTATTGACATTAGTGTTGATAGTCGACAGGTAAGTCGGGCAATTCGAGATTTAGAGGTAGACACCTCATTGAAAAGCATCGAAGAACAGAAAGAGGCTGAGGTTGCCGAATTAATGAAAATTCGATGGCTTTCGAAGAAACAAGCTCTGGACTTACGGGGTTTTGGGTATGAAACTCCTGAACTAGTTAGCCGCGCCGATGCTGAAACGCTTGCCCAGGCATTATCGATATCGGCAAAGAAGGCACAACAAATTATTGATGATGCTAAGACTTTGAAGAGACGGGCTACAAAGCCACATACAAAATCATCGAAAAAGCGAATAGCTAAGTAATAGAAGTCAAGAGGGGATAAAGAGGGATACAGAGCTCAGCTAGAGACCTTGGAGGCGGTAATGCACATGATGGTGAAAAGGCGGAAAAAGACAAAGGGTCAACGAAAACGATTGGGGCAATTTTTTACACCTGACTGGGCAGTCGATTATATCATCCGTCATACCCTGGCTCCTGCCATTACAGAGGAGCCAGATCGGCTCTTAGGGGAATTTACGGTTCTAGATCCTGCTTGCGGAGATGGAGCTTTCCTCCTAGGTGCTCTTCGCTTTTTATCTGAAAAAGTGGATTCTTATCCTACTGCACACCACCGATTACTTCTACGTAGTATTGTTGACAGCATCCATGGCATCGACATTGATGCAAAGGCACTCAATGACTGTCAAGTTAAATTAGAAAAAGCCAGCGCAAAGTTATTGGGTTTACCCGCTGACTTCTCTCAGCGTGTACTTCTGGGCAACAGCCTTATCCAAACTGATATACATGCCCAAGAAATCTTTGGCACCACTCTGGAAAAACAGCATCCAGTCGATTGGCAACAAGTCTTCCCTTGGGTCATGCGCGATGCAGGGTTTGATGTCGTCGTAGGAAATCCGCCCTTCATTGGTATTAAAGCCATGGATCCTCAAATTAAAGAGTACATTCGTAGGCGTTATCGGACCGTTCATCAACAATTTGATATTCTTATCCCATTCATTGAACTGGGGTTAACTTTACTTCGACCAGGTGGTCGCCTCGGCTATATCATTAGTAACAAAGTACTTGCAGCAGATTATGGGAGCCTTCTCCGAAGATTTATTGTCAATGGTTATGTCCTTGAACGCATGGTTGATCTCTCTCACCTGGACATCTTCGAAGATGCTGCAACCTACCCCCATATCATCATTATCCGAAAACCGAAATTCCCTGGAGAAGTCAAACACAATAAAGTCCATATTCCCACTCCCCCGTCTGACTTAAACGATATGTTATCCGAACACCCCACAGTCAATCAAGTCCCCCAACACTACTACACTTCACTTCCCAATACAATTTTGGCTCCGGCACTAACTGAAGAGAAATTCACTATAATTCGGAAACTTATCCACAACACCATTCCTCTAGGTCAGGCCTGCACGATTCGCTGCGGAATCGCAAAAACTGGGTTTACAAAACAACTCCTCTCAGTTTCTGCCTATAAAGAACTGAGTAAAACAAAACAACAAAAAACACTTCCCTTTTTGAATGCTGGAGATGTTCGTCGATATCAATTACGTCGAAAGAAATTCCTCTCTTTCTCACCCAAATTATCCACACTCGATCAATGGCGAGATTTCGAAGAGCCAAAACTTGTTATTGCCGGAATGGCAAAACGCCTGCGAGTCGCATTAGACCAGACTGGACACGCATTGGGTCGTGTCTATTACGTCACCCAGACACGCGCACCCTACAATCCCTATTTTATGTTAGGGTTACTCAATTCGCGGCTTATCAATGCTTACTTCTCCTTACTGTTTGTTGCCACGCATCTTCGTAGCGGATACATTCGTTATAATGCCACCTATCTAGAACAAATTCCCCTTGTTACACCCACCCAACACCAAGAAGAACAACTAGCTGACCTCACGAAACTAGTTGTTCAAAACCCCAAAGACCTCGCAAAAGGGCTAGACCAAGAAATTGATGATGTAGTTAATAACCTGTACGGCTTAACTAATGACGAGGTTTCTTTGTTAGAAGAATAGATTTAAAAGGTATTAGCGTCCCAAAATTATCAAAATACGATATTCTCAAGGCTTGAGAACAGAAGCTTAGAACTGAAAACAATCCTATCTTTATTTGAGAACAATCAGGTGAAATAAATGGCCCAACAAGATGTAATCACTTTCACGCCCGAACGCATTAAAATTGTTTATGATAAAAAAATCAACGAAATATTAC
>JABXGU010000189.1 GCA_016550415.1 archaeon
ACTAAGGATAAACTTGATGCATTGGCTGAAGATACCAACCCGAACTGGGGTTTTGATGTGGTGGATGGTGGGGCTAGAATGCTGCTGAGCGCTGGGCGTGGCAGGGTAATTGAAATCATAGACTCAAGGATCACCTACGCTCCCAACCCCACTAGTAGTTCTGTAGATGTAAGGCAGACGTCCATTCTTAGTTGGTCTCCCGGAGAAGCAGCTACTTTGCACAACGTTTATTTTGGAACTGATGCAAACACTGTGAAAAACGCTAATATAAGTTCGCCGGAATACAAAGGTAGTAGGAACCCTGATTCCGAGAGTTATGATCCTGGAAAACTCGAGTGGAATACTACTTACTACTGGCGTATCGATGAGGTCGAAGACGGCGGTACGATACGGAAGGGCAATCTCTGGAGTTTCACGACGGCTGACTTCCTTATCGTTGACGATATGGAACTCTATAATGACATTAATGAAGATGAACCAGACAGCAACAGGATATATATGGCTTGGGTTGATGGATTTGACAATCCAGCCATAAATGGTTCAGTAATAGGTTATGCTAATCCACCATTTGCCGAGCAGACTATTGTTCATAGCGGCAAACAGTCGATGCCTATGTCCTATGACAATACTGTCGGGAAATCTGAAGCGACTTTAACATTAACCTATCCGCGTGACTGGACAGAAAAAGGGGTCAATACATTGACAATCTGGTTCAGAGGTGAATCATCCAATGCTGCTGAAACACTATATGTTGCTCTCAATGAAAGTGTCGTGGTTAACCACGATAATCCAAATGCTGTGTTGATAGATAACTGGACGCGGTGGAATATCGACCTGCAGGCTTTTACGGACCAGGGTGTGAATCTTGCTAATGTCAATTCGATCACTCTTGGCTTTGGTAACAGGATCAACCCTGTAACCGGTGGTTCAGGTATGATGTACTTTGATGATATTCGTCTGTATGCGCCAGAACCGGAACCTATTCCGATTGAGGTTCATGTCGATGTGAGCGATGCTGGTAGCCAGATCGAAAGTGAGGAAGGCCAAATACTTGTCGTCACACTGGAATCAAATCCCACAACTGGCTATAGGTGGGAACTGGTCGAAAACCAGGAAGCCATTCTTGAGCAGATGGGTGAAACAGAATTTAAGCCCTCTGGGACAGGTGAGCCTCCGCTTGTAGGAATTGGTGGTTGGGAAATCTTTCGCTTCAAGGCCATAAGTGCTGGACACATGACTCTCCAATTGGTCTATCATAGATCCTGGGAAGAAGATGTGGAGTCTCTGAAAACCTTTTCTCTTCAGGTGGTGGTGCGCTAATTCGACAAAGCAAGAATCTATTGGCAATTGAGGCTCTACCCGTACCCGTTCGTACTTCTCGCTGGTCTGTTTATCAGCCGCTAAAATGATGTCCCTCATTTTTTTTATATCGTTTTCTTCAGCATTACCGCACTCAACCTGAGCAGAAGGAGGGGGCTGGATTAGAAGTGAATCTTTTCCATTTGGTTTTTTATTGATTAACATCTTCCATATGCTCCAGTTTTAACAATTTTTTATCCTCAGACACATGTTTGCTGCGGACAAACAGACGATGGCGGTTGTGCCATAGAATCTTAGCTGCTTTATTAAGACTGTAGTGTATGAGTCTTTTTCTTGGATCAGACCAATAAGAATAACAGCAGTCACAAACACCGTGGTGCTTGTCATACCACCAAAGCTGAAAGCCTCCATATACTTAATCAATTATGAGTTTTTGTGACGCGTAGCCGTCACAAATGCTCTATTGGACTGAACCGCTGATGCGTTATTTGGAATTTCAATAGACATTCTGGAGACAGGAAGTCAGTGTGCCGCAGTAAGCTGCGTCAGAGATGGGAGTAGGCCTCCCGCAACCGGCTTGCA
>JABXGU010000190.1 GCA_016550415.1 archaeon
AGATGACCGAGAACTTGCAGAGCAGCAGCTTGGTAGGGCTGGTGACGTATACATCGAAACCTCAGCCTTTGAAAAACTCGAAGAAACCCTTCACACAATGTTTAGTCAGATACCTGAAGAAAAACGGATTGCAGGCATTTCTCCTTCAGAGCTAGCTAATGAAATTGGACAGAGACTAAAAGACCCAAACTCCATACTCCGGCAAGCCCATTTGCAGAAAGTTCCAATTTTTTGCCCAGGTATTTTGGATTCAATGCTGGGCCTTCATTTAGCGCTCTTTAAGCAGCAAAAACCCTTCGACCTAGATGGACTGAAGGATATGAAGATACTGCAAGAACATGTCTTTGAAGCAAAGCAAATCGGTGCAATCATCCTTGGCGGAGGACTTCCCAAACATTTCACATTGGGAGCCAACATACTCCGCGGCGGACTTGAACGCGCAATTCAAATAACAACTGCAAGAGATGAGGATGGCAGCCTAAGCGGTGCAAAACTCAAAGAAGGCATTTCATGGGGTAAGGTAAAACCCAAAGCCACCTTTGAAACCGTTATTGGTGATGCAACCATACTCTTCCCAATCATAATAGGTGCTGCATTGGAGCAATTGGATTCCCACTAGAAAGAATTAATATTTACTATTTTATTATTCGAAATACAAAATTACTGAATTGGAATACACGATGGTCTTAGAAAAATTAGGATCTGCACTTCATGCTGCTGTTCGCAAGCTGCTACGAGCGTCTCTCGTCGACGAGAAATCAGTCAAGGAGCTTGTGAAAGATATTCAGCGTTCCCTTATCCAAGCTGATGTTAATGTTCGCTTAGTTATGGAACTAACACAACGCATTGAGGAACGGGCACTAAAAGATAAAATTGCACCAGCAATTTCAAGACGAGAGTATGTCGTTAAGGTAGTCTATGAAGAGCTTACTGCCATTCTTGGAAAACAACCTCTTGCTCTTACATTTGATCCTAAAAAATCAAATATATATTTGGTAGTGGGAATTCAGGGAAGTGGAAAAACTACCACAATAGGTAAGCTTGCCAAGCTCATAAAGAAAGAAGGACACAGTGTCGGTGTTGTGGCAGCTGATACATTCCGCCCAGGAGCATATGATCAACTCCAGCAATTAGCTGAACGAGCTGAAGTTCCATTCTTTGGAGACCCAAAGGCTAGCGATTCAGTGAAAGTTGCGAAGAAAGGCGTAAGTCATTTTGTATCTAATAAAACCGAAATTATCTTTGTTGATACTGCGGGTCGTCATAAGGATGAGAAAGGTCTCATCCGCGAGATGAAACAAATTGCTAAGGCATTGGAACCAACTGAGATAATCCTCGTTGTTGACGGAACATTGGGACAGCAAGCAGAGACACAGGCGGCTGCATTCCATGAAGCAACTCCCATCGGTTCCATCATTGTTACCAAACTTGATGGATCAGCTCGGGGTGGTGGGGCATTATCGGCAGTGGCTGCCACTGGTGCACCAATCAAATACATTGGAACCGGTGAAAAGATTGGCGCATTGGAGAAATTTGTTCCAGCAAAATTTGTAGGTCAGCTTCTTGGTATGGCTGATTTCGAGTCATTATTACAGCGTATTAAAGATGCTGAAGCAATGCCAGAGAAAGAACTGGCAAAGGCCATATTGTCGGGTCGTTTTACTCTGAAGGATATGATGGCGCAAATGGAGGCCATGGGGAAAGTTGGCTCACTTAGCAAAATCCTTAGCATGCTAGGTCTTGGCTATAAGGTTCCGGAGGATATGCAACAAGTTGCTGCAGAAAATCTGGAGAAGTGGAAGGTTATAATGAAGTCTATGACAGAGGAGGAACTTGAGACACCGAAGTGCATTCGTCGTACACGAGTGGAACGTATTGCAAGGGGTTCAGGCACACAACCGAAGGATGTTAAGGAACTTCTCAACCAATATCAGCAATCAAAACGCTTAATCAAGTCCATTAGGAAGCGGCGAGGAGGACTTCGTCTCCCTGGAGGACTGGGTGATCAGAAGCTTCCACGAGGCGTCCGTTAGGTTGCAGCAACTTCACATTATTCTTGATTCACCTGCTGAATTTCCGGTTACCAAAACTGAACTGGACATGGGAGCAGTAACTGAACCATATCAGAACATTGCACAATGCATTAGAGCTGGGCTTTGCATTTCTCACAATCTCCGCAGATGGGTTTGGATAAGCATCTGCTTCAGTAACCTTGGACCTTTAGCCATACATATCAACCCGCAAACAATCCAATTCATGGGAACGGATGAACGTTCCATTCTTCACATAATATTACGAGCTCAAAATGAGAGAAACAAAAGTAAAAGAAAAAACAAAACACCACATGGAATAAGCTTTAGCAAAACGGACGCAAAAGAAACAATAACAAAGAAAATGACACATTCAGCCCTACTACTTTTTCCTGGACAGGAAACAACTTGGCATGATCAAATATCGGAGAAGGATATCTTTCTGATGTATTGTCCCCTCTTTGAATACACTACAATAGAATGGGAACATCAATATCCTATGCGTCACTATTTGGATTTCCATAAAAGGGAATTAGCCATACTCACTGTATTGCATCACCTTGACTCCATTGGTGTCGGTATGCAGAAAGACTGAAAAACCGATTTGCTGTCGTTTGCTTAATGATAGTACAAAAACTGTTGAGCGTTGCAGAGCAGCTCCTTAGACATTATTCCCTTTGCGACTGGTGCATGGGTCGCCAGTTTGCATTTCAGGGTTATGGATTAACTAATGAGATGAGAGGAAAAACGCTCAAAGTCCTTCTTCTTATGGCTGCCATAGAAACATATCAGAAAAATAAAACACGAGGTATTGCTCGTCTTAAGCGATTGGCAGAGCAGGGTATGTTTCAGCCAGCAAAAGAATTTCTTGAGAAGGAAGGAATTACAGGTTTTGAAGTTTCCAGCCAATGTGATATATGTACTGGCTTAATGAATAAGCTTGATGATGCAGCAAATGCTGTAATTCAAGCCCTGCAGGGATGGGAGCTAGCTTCCATTCTAGTTGGTTCAAAGATAGCACCTTCCATTATTGAGCGGGAGGAACAACTTCGTAGTGAGATCCAAATCGAATTTGGAGAACCGATGAAAGCAGAATTGAACCGAGAAATTGGAAAACGGGTTTCGGATAATCTTGGTATCCAAGTTGATTTCACCACTCCGGATATTGTCGCCATCATCCAAATCCCTGAGTTCATAATAGAATTGCAGGTAAATTCTATCTTTATCTATGGACGTTATCAAAAACTCAAACGTGGCATTCCTCAGACTCATTGGCCTTGCCGAAAATGTGGAGGAAAAGGCTGTTCTAATTGCAAGGGAACCGGAAAGATGTACTCTGAATCAGTTGAGGAATTGATTGCCCCACCTCTTATTGGGCTCGCCCAGGGGACTGAGGCTAGATTCCATGGAGCAGGACGAGAGGATATAGATGCCCGTATGTTGGGTGAAGGTCGCCCATTTATCATCGAAATCATTAATCCCCGCATCCGAAAAATTGACCTCGATGTGGCTGAGAAACGTATAAACAAATATGCAAAGGGCAAGGTCAAGGTCGCAGGTCTTCGTTTCTCCAACAAGAAAGCAGTTGTAAAGCTGAAGGCAAGTGCCACAATTTCCAAAAAGGTTTATAAAGCAATTATCCATGTAGAGACGCCAATCCGCCGGGAGGAACTGTCAATCCTCGAGAAATTGGATATGCCATTAGAGGTGAAACAGAGAACTCCACAGCGTGTACTTCACCGACGAGCAAACCGTCTGCGACAAAAACGTGTCTTCGAAATGCACGTAAAGCCACTAAAAAAGCGAGCATTCGAACTCATTATCTGTTGCCAAGGCGGTCTTTATGTCAAAGAGTTCATCTCGGGAGATAATGGTCGAACAAAACCTAACATTGCGGAAATGTTGAATAAAACCACAACCTGTCATCAATTGGATGTCTTGAGTGTGGAAATTTCGGAGGAAAAATTACCTTGGTAAAACGTTCCCACGGGTACCGTGTTGGAACCCGGAAAATTATGACAAAGAGTGTTCGCCAACGAGGTATGCCACCAGTGGGAAAACTACTTCTTTCCTATAGTGCAGGAGACCTAGTTGATATCATAATTAATCCTGCAATTCAGGGTGGACAACCGCATCACCGATATCATGGACGTGTCGGCACAATACAAGGTTGTCGTGGGCGCTCCTATGAGGTTTTAACCACACTAGGAAAGAAAAAGAAGCTGCTCATAATACGACCGGAACACCTTCAACCTAGCCGAGGTAGTTAAAAGCTCTAGAGTTACTGGAGAGAGATAATATGCCAAAGGATATTCTTGAAGTTCAACCACTTACACTTGCTGAGGTGAAGAGCACTCTTTCTAAGCGTGCGAAAAAAGCTGAACTTAGCTACATTCAACGCATTACCCTTGAGCACACTATGAAGTTTTCACCACTCACGGCAAGTCAAGCAAGATCCACTGTGAAGAAACTCATGAAATTTGAAATAGATGAAACATTAGCCATTCAACTAATCGATGCTTCTGTGACTACAACCGATGAACTTGCCTCATTTCTAGCAAAGGCACCAAAAACGTACACAGCAGAAGAAATTAAGGAAATTTTAGAAATTATTGAATCACCACGAAAGAAGGCAAAAGCTAAGCAGGTAAAATAGATAAACAGAGATGAAAGAGATAAGAAGAGCGTCGCCTTCTGATATCCTGTTTTATAGAGTTGAAAGAAGATGTCACGACAACCTACTAAGAAGTTCGAAGAATATGCATATGTTTTGGATTTTCTTCCACGTGGCTATCCAGATGATAAAAGACCAATTTTCAAGAAGGAACCCATAGTTCAAGCTCTTGGTGACACCTACTTCACCATACTGGAATTGATTCCCCGTAAAGGTGCTAGATTCGAACCTCAAGAGGCTGTCTTTATTGGGCGCGATAAACGAGACAAGATTGACCATGTCAAAAGACGAATACCCTACGAAGTTCTAACAGCTAATGCCAGAAGCGAGCTGCCTTTTATTATCGATAAACTTGTTGAAAAAACAGAGCAACGCTTTGTTGAGTTCTTTAATAATACACGACCCCTTACAACACGAATGCATAGCCTTGAACTACTCCCAGGTATTGGCAAGAAACTAATGTGGGAGATACTCGGAGAACGCCAGAAAGCACCATTCACTAGCTTTGGAGACATTGCAGAACGCACCCATATTAGATCACCAAAGGAAATGATTATTAAACGAATTATCAGCGAACTTATTCGCGAAGACAAATATTGTCTCTTTACACGAAAACCAATTGAAGGACAAGAAAAATAGAAGGAATAGGCCACCATGACAAAAGGTAGCCTACACAGTTGGACCAGACTATGGCTCCGCAACCACAATATTACAGCAATTAAGCGGCTGGGGCAACATTTCCTAATAGATGAACAAATTCTAAACCGAATTCTAGAATATGCAGATATTGGGTCTAATGACATTGTACTGGAAATTGGTTCTGGAATTGGTACTCTGACGAAAGTATTGGCTCAAAGGGCTAAACAGGTCTTTGCCATAGAAAAAGACGCTAAGCTTTGCAACGCATTATTAGATGAGTTTTCAGAAAATCCTAAAATTAGAATTATTGAAGGTGATGCAGTAAAAGTAGAGTGGCCCAACTGTAATAAACTGGTTGCAAATTTGCCCTATGCCATCTCGTCACCCATCATCTTTAGGTTCCTAGAAACTCAGCTTCCAGTTGCAGTGTTAATGGTTCAACAGGAATTTGCCAGACGACTATCTGCTAAGGTTGGCACCAAAGAGTTTGGTAGACTAACAGTTATGGCAGATTATGCAGCTACTGTTGATTTTTTGGAACAGGTGGACTCAACGAGCTTCTATCCAAAACCAGCAGTCACATCTGCCATCGTACGGATTAATCGTCGCCTGAACCCCCCATACAAAATTGCAGATTATACATTGTACGCTAATCTAGTAACCGCACTATTCAGTCAACGCAGAAAAAAAATTCGAACCCCTCTCAAATCATTCCTTCACAATCTAAAATTAAAGCAAAGCTGCATCGACGCAATTCAAGAACAAATATCCTTGTCTGAATTTCGTGTAGAACAACTCTCACCTAAACAACTAGCAGAAATTTCCAATATCATCCATGAGGAAATAATGAGATGAGCCCAGTAACCACAATTTTCGAAGATGCCGAAGTTATTGTCATGGATGGAGTCTATGAACCAGCGGAAGACACATTTCTACTTTGCCAGCATCTTGATATTAAACCTGGAGATCGATTCCTAGAGTTAGGCACAGGGTGCGGTCTGGTAGCAATTGTAGCAGCCAAAAGAGGAGCCCAAGTTGTCGCCACAGACCAATCTCCTTTGGCTGTAGAGAACGCAAAGGAAAATGTGAAACGTAACAACCTTCAAGAACGAGTTGAGGTTAGAATAGGGTGGCTCTTTGAACCGATTCACAAAAATGAGCGTTTTTCTGTAATTGCCTTTAACCCACCATATCTTCCTGGGACCCAGCAAGATTCAGCATTCGACCCAGCATGGTCCGGTGGAAAAAACGGTCGTGAAATAACTGAAGTATTTCTACATCGATGTTCTCAATTCCTTGATATTAGAGGACGAATATTACTTATACAGTCATCACTTTCCAACGCGGAGAAAACACATCAGATGCTTAGAAGACAATTTCATGATGTAGCTATAAAAGACGAAAAGAGATTCTTTTTTGAACGCATCATTCTCTTTGAAGCAAAAAGACCTTGCTAGTTATTTGCACCAAAAAGGCTTTAGAAGTCGTCTTGTTTGAATTGTTTTGGGTGGGCAAATGCCAGTCAACTTAACTGCAGAAGCAAATGCTGCAAAAATTGAATATGAAAAAGCAACCACCCTAGAAGATCGTATCGAGAAATTGGAAAAATTTCTGTCACTCATTCCAAAGCACAAGTCCTCTGAGAAAATGGTAGCACATTACCGTCATCGTTTGACTGTGTTGCGAGACGAGCTAGAGGAAAGACGGGCAAGGCGGAGGGCTAGTACTGGTGGTCCCACATTTAGTATAGCTAAGGAGGGAGCAGGGCAAGTAATTCTTGTGGGACTTACAAATAGTGGAAAGAGTGCTTTACTCAATAAATTAACAGGTTCCAAAGCAAAAGTCGGGGACTATGAATTCACAACACAGATTCCTGAACCGGGTGTTCTCAAGTTTGGTGGCACAGATATTCAAATTATTGAAATGCCCGCACTTTTTGAAGGTGCAGGAGAAAGCAGCGTTGGTCGTCAAATCCTTGGCGGGATACGCAACGCTGACCTCATAGTATTAGTCATTGACCTTTCACAGGAACCTCTAGCTCAAATGGAATTCATTATCCGAATTCTAGATAATGCCAAGATTAAGATAAATAAGAAGCCACCCCCCATTAATTTCGTCAAGACTGGTAGTGGTGGTCTACACATAATTGGTCAGACTTTCTTTCAAGGAAGCCCAGATACTATACGTCAATTCCTTTTAGATCGTAAAATTCATAATTGTTCTCTGCAATTTCGCGGTCCCACCACTCTAGATGATTTGATAGAAGTTCTAGAAGGGCGTACTACATATGCACCATCTATTATCATTGGTACAAAGGGTGACGCACCAAAAAGCTCAGAACATTTTCAAGCCCTAAGGAGTCACTATCAAAACTTCCCGATATACGCCTTCTCCGTGGAAAAAACCAAGGGAATAAAAAAAGTTGCAGCAGGCATCTTCGAAGCATTGGGGGTTATTCGCATTTTCACACGCAAGCTATCGGGGGAAATTGGGGATAAGCCCCTCATTCTACCAAAAGGTTCAACGGTTGAAGATTTAGCTGAACGCCTACACAGTGATTTTCATAGGAACTTCAGGCATGCAGTTGTTTTCCGTATGGGTCAGAAAATGAGGAGAAAAAGGGTAGGTTTCACATTCACTTTAGAGGATCAGGATGTCATACAAATTTTCATAAAATAGGGAAAAAAGAGTTACTGATTGTTATACCCACACAAAATTAATAAGACGAAGCTACTTTTCGGTTCATCTCTCCCAAATAGTGAGAGGTGTTATTTCGATGCCTACACGACCTGGAAAATGCTACCATCATATCAAGCGTCCACCCTACACTCGGCGTGAGTACATAAAGAGGATGCCAGGAAAGAAATTGCTCCAGTTCAGGATGGGAAATAGGGATAACCGGAACTTCCAACTCACACTAAGCCTTCTCACAAAAGAACAATCTCAAATTCGGCATGAAGCCCTTGAGGCAATGCGTGTAGCAATTAACAGGTATCTTACTCGAACGATAGGAATTGAAAGCTACTTCCTGTGGGTTCGTATTTATCCACACCAGATTCTCCGAGAGAAGAAAATGATGGCTTTTGCTGGTGCTGATCGTATTCAAGAAGGAATGCGACATGCTTTTGGTAAGCCCTTTGCACTGGCTGCTCGTGTCCGACCTGGTCAACCAGTTCTCACTTTGGAGATTGACTTCAAGAATCTCAATATTGGTAAAGAAGGCTTACGGCGTGCAGCTATGAAAATACCAATACCCTGTTCGATTAGACTCGATCGTGCACCTCCCGAACTTCAGAAGCGCATTGGATTAGAGACACTGTAAGTCCTGCTCTATTCCATTCTCTCAATGTAATATCTAAAATCAAGTTATTTGTGGTTGCTGGTTCTTATTACGCATTATTGACTAGGATGAATACATTGTCTGAAATTTTTACCAGGAAAATGAGCTTCAGAACCCAGTTCATGCGCGATGTTAATGAGACGATTATATTTTGCAGTTCTATCACTTCGAGCGGGGGCACCCGTTTTAATTTGCCCGCAAGAAAGAGCGACAGCTAGGTCCGCGATGAAAGTATCTTCAGTTTCTCCGCTTCGATGACTGACTATCACACTGTAATGATTTGCCATTGCCAAATCCGCAGATTGAAGAGCTTCAGTTAGAGTGCCTATTTGATTGACCTTTAGAAGAAGTGCATTTGCTGCACCAATATCGATGCCATGTTGTAGCCTTTGTGGATTGGTAACGAATAGGTCATCACCAATGATTTGTACCTTCTTACCAATTGCCTTTGTCAACACACTGGAATTAGTAAAATCATTCTCTTCAAAGGGATCCTCAATTGAAACAAGAGGGTATTCATTACAAAGGGAGAGGTAATAGTCAATAAGTTCAGCTGCATCCAAGATTTTTCCATCGATGACATATTTTTCTTTTTTATAGAATTCAGATGCTGCGGCATCAATGGCAAGGAAGACTTCTTTTCCAGCGGCATAGCCTGCATTCTCGATTCCCTGTAAGATTGCATTTAATGCTTCTCGGCTTTGCCCTATTGCTGGTGCAAAACCTCCCTCATCGCCCACATTTATTCCTGATAAACCATACTTCTCCTGTACAACGGGTTTCAAGTTATGATAGATTTCCACTCCTGCACGCAAAGCATCCAAGAAATTAGAAAACCCGATTGGCATAATATGGAATTCTTGGAAGGCTAGATTATTTCCAGCATGCTTACCACCATTAATGATATTCATCATTGGTACAGGTAACATATACTGGTCTTGTTTACGCAGAAATTTGTATAGAGGTTGCTTGGCAGTGTTGGCTGCTGCAGCTGCTACAGCAAGAGAGACACCGAGAATAGCATTTGCACCCATCCTTGCTTTGTTTGGAGTTCCATCAACTGAAATTAAACTATCATCGATTCTTTTTTGTTCCCTGCAGTCTAAGCCGATAACTGCCTTTGCCAGCAAGGTTTCGATGTTCTTAATTGCCTTAAGGACACCCTTTCCACCAAATCTTGCCGCATCACCATCTCTTAATTCTAATACTTCATACTGTCCTGTCGATGCGCCTGAAGGTACGGCAACTCTACCAAAGCCATCTTTAGAAAAAACTTCAACTTGAATTGTAGGATTACCTCGACTATCGAGAATTTCGATGGCACGAACCCTTTGAATTATGAAGGAATTTGACAACGTGTTCTAACCCTCACTTTGAACTTACTGTTTTAGTATACCTTTATCCAATTGGAATTAAAAGGCTACAATATAGCAGTCTTTTCAAATTATGGGTGGTGCATGGATATAGTAGTTAGTATGCCCAGGAAGCATTTGGAGATTTTACTCAGTAAAACTTCAGGATTTCTTGAGCCAAGTCCTAAATCAGAACAGTATGAAGTTTCAGATGTAGTTGCAGCAACCATGGTCTTTACAGCAGCCACCTATGGAGATATTGAGCACCGCATTATTTTCGATTTGGGTTGTGGACCTGGACGATTGGCTATTGCTGCGGCATTATTAGGTGCTAAGCACGTTTATGCTATAGACATTGATACGAAAGTGTTAAAAGTTGCAGAGAGAAACGCACACAAACTCGGAGTGAAGAATCAGATAGAGTTCGTCACCCAAGATGTGGAGACACTTACAGGCAAAGCGGATACTGTACTGATGAATGCCCCCTTTGGAGTTCAGCAGCCCCATGCTGATCAGCCCTTCCTCAAGAAAGCATTGGAAATATCTAATGTGGTCTACTCCATCCATAAAGCATCAGAGGGGGTGCGAAGATTCATCACTAAATTCGTCTCAGAAATTGGGGGATGTATCTCTTTCATTCAAGAAATGAAAATGGCATTACCCATAACAATGCAATTCCACAAAAAAAGAAGACACATCATAAACATTGACTTTTACCGTATTGAAAAAACGGAGGAAAAGAGATGACAAATACCCACATAAAAGATGGAGATCACGTCCTTCCAGGAGCTCGCCTTGGCGTCATTGAAGAATTCATTCCAGGAGCTGGTACCTTTCAAGATAAGGATGACGTGATTTATGCAACTATCACCGGATTGGTCCGGATTGATATGAAGGAACGAAAAATTAGTGTTGAAGCGACAACAAGGACACCAACTTATCCCACTAAAAATGACATCGTGCTTGGAGAAATTCAGCAGGTTTCAAAGAAATCAGCAGTGGTTGACATTTTCAAGGTCGGCAACGTCGAGTTACCTGTACACTTCACAGGTTACCTTTTCATCAATAATGCTGCTAGTGGCTATGTAGAACAGATGCATGACCTATTTAGCCCATGTGATCTGATTATTGCTATAGTTCATCAACAAACAGAAGGAATAGCACGCTTATCCACTGCAGGACCTAGATTTGGTGCATTCCGTTCGTTCTGCAGCAGGTGTGGTGAATTACTGCAACAGCAAGGAAAACAGCTAGAATGTCCAGAATGCGGCAATATCGAACGCCGTAAAATTGCCAAAGACTACGGAGAAATACTCAACAAAAAAATTGCTGAAAAAAATTCAAACTAGAATTATTCTATGATTTCGTAAGGAGGCGGTACTAGAACGTGGCACGCTGGACGAAGAAAAGTATCGTCTTCGCCATAATCGATGCAGATGAACAAGTCAGATTTATTGATAAAATTAAACAGAAAATAAAAGAAAATATCCAAGTCCAAGCAAATCAACGAGGAATAACAATAATCCTGCGAGGAGACCCTGAACAACTGAGAAACACTTTGAAACGAATCCAAGACATACATCGATCATTAAAGGAATAAACAACATCCAATGACACAATTATATGATACAACAATTTTAAAAGATGAATAGCATACGGTCTGCTTGCCAGCTGAAAAGACGCAACTCTGAGAGGAATTGATGCCTTTGAAGATTAATATCAAAAAGAATACAAATCGAGAATTAGAATTGATTATTGAAGGGGAAGGACATACACTCTGTAATCCATTAAGAGAGATTCTTTTTGAAAATGAACATCTGACCTTTGCCGGCTATTCTGTCCCCCACCCATTGGAACGTGTTGCCCATTTCATTGTCCGTACCGATGGAAAAGTTAAACCACTACAGGTATTCATCCAAGCTGCACAAAAACTCATAGAGAGAACTGAGGAGTTACGGGTTGCCTTCCAAAAAGTTGTGAAGGCTGCGTGACCAGCATTGGAAGAACTTCGACGTTTGTTAATTGAAAGTGGAATCAACTCAATGCAAGCAGCTATGCGTAGCAAAGACCTTGCCAAGTTGGGAGATTCTATAACCAACCTGCTTTACTCTCTGGCTGAGTCTCTTCATTCCGGTCGTTTTAGCGGGAAAAAAGTCTCTGGAAAAACACTTGCCTCAGCATTACGTCTTGCAAATTTGCGCCAGCTAGCCTCCCCCCGTTTAGATGCCCATGGTCTTGGTGACAGTGTTGAAGCAGCAATTGCCTATGCTTGGATTTGCGGGATGTTTAACATCTCTGAAGCTGCTGCATTACTAGCTCAAGAATTTCAAATTGCTATAAAGGAAGGTGGAGGTACTCGTCAAGCCCAGGTCAGAGCTGAGGCAACTGCTTTTGCCGCCCTTTTACGTAATTTATGGGAAAAGGAGCAAACTGGCAACCGTATCAGTATGCAATAGATTCTTATCGCAGCTATAGAATGGTAGCAGAAAACTGGAGACACAAAATATGGATTTTTGCCCAAAATGCTCTAGTATTCTCACTCCGCAAAAAAAAGGGAAGAGTAGAGTACTAGTATGCAGGAGCTGTGGGTACACAAAACATATTTCTTCAAAATCTGAAGGAACGCCTCTGATTTCAGAGAATTTCAACCATGAAACAGATGTTGAAACGATAGTAATTGATGAAAAGTCTGCAAATCTTCGCACTATGCCAACTGTTCGCGCAATTTGCCCAAAATGTGGTCACAAAGTGGCTTATTATTGGCAGGTCCAAACACGCGCTGGCGACGAAGGAATGACCACATTCTATCGTTGCGTTAAATGTAAACAAACATGGCGCGAGTACTAATCTAACTGAATTCATGCCCATAGAATATCGGGAAGATACCGGACTTTAGAGATGATGAGCCGCAGCATCGTCTTCATTAATGAGGGTGATGTGAAAGCAGATGTGATAAGTCGTCCTTGATAATCAATGTCACCCTTTGTTTCAACAATTTGACGAATATTGATTCCCTGCAAAGAGAGAAACAACTGGTCGATTTCTCTGTTGGACATTTTATTGAGGAGGCGCCGAAGAATAGCCATCTGATAGAGTTGCCGTCCCCAAGTACGTTTCCAGTGCTGTTCATATTTAGCTAGCGCTTTATGATGATATTGATTTTCTTGCAGGGCGCTATGGACATATCTTGCAGCGATTATGGCGCAGCCACCACCAGTAACAACTCCACCACCCGTCGTTGCTTTTGTTTGCCCCACTGCATCACCCACTGCAACAAATCGGTCAACCACGGTTCTACTTGGTGGACCTCCTGTGTAAACAAGACCTCCGAATTGTTTCTCAACAGATGCCTCTTTGAGTATAGGTATTTGAGTTAGAAAACGATCAAGTGCCTGACGAGCATTACGATTAGCCGTTGCCAGACCAACACGTGCTTGGTGTGGGCCAAGAGGGATAATCCATGCAAAGAAGTTGCGAGCGATTGTATTATTGAAAAAAAGGTGAACTGTGTTTGTAGGTATTGAGACATTGGTGACTTCGTACTGAAGGGCACGCAGAATGAATTCTCGTCTTGGACCCGGTAGCCCATTTTGGCGAGAAAGTCGCCCACTAATACCCTCAGCATTGATTACCACCTGAGCTTGATATTCACGATTGGAATTACTTTGACGTGCAGTAATTTTTACACCCGTTCGTTCCCTTTGGCAATTAGTGACTCGTGTGCCAAGAAGAAGCTTTGCGCCTGCGTCTTCAGCTTCTCGAGCAATTTGTTGATCCAAGCGGTCACGATGCATTACATAAGCATGAGGAACACCTTTGTCGAAAACCAATTTGGACCCTGAGGCCGAATAAAGGATTGATTTGCGAACTTTTGTAATTGTAACGTTGGGATTGGGAAAAACACCGTTATCATGTAATCCTGATATTCCGATTAGTCCTGCACAATGAACAGGGTGACCAATTTTATCATGTTCTTCCATGATAAGAACTGAATGCCCTTGTCTGGCTAGTTGGCGGGCTGCTAGTCCTCCGACAGGTCCAGCTCCAACAACTATTACATCAGCGTCCAAAGTATGCACCTGCTAAATAGACCATTAAAGAAAAGTGTGAGAAGATACTTAAGGCATTTCACATGGTGTGCCTATGTCAAGGAGGTTACTGTCCTGCAAAAAAATCCTAGTCCAGAAGGCAACTCTGATCATGAAATTTTCGAATATAAACAAGTGCTCATTATTCGGACTGATTTGAAGATGGGTCGAGGGAAGATTGCTGTTCAGGTAGCGCATGCAGCAGTATCAGCTGCAGAGATAGCGCGAAAACACGAGTCTTTGTGGTGGCAGCGTTGGCTAGATGAAGGACAGAAAAAGGTTGTAGTGAAGGTTTCCGCCTTGAAGGATCTTCTTGCGATTTATGATGAAGCTGTGCGTTCGCAATTACCTTGCGACATTATTCGAGATAGAGGATTAACTGAGATCCCACCAGGAACAGTTACAGCCGTTGGTATTGGTCCTGCGCCTACAAAGAAAGTGGATAAAATTACAGCCAATTTACCCTTGCTCTAGATTGGAAGAGGAATTGGTGTGCAAGCAACTGACTTTGACAGATTCATTGGAATTGAAGTCTATACGACCAAGACTCCTGGAATTGGTGGTCGTTTACGATTCCAGCCAGAGGATTTCATTGTACAAGAGATTGGAATAGATGGAGATGTAGCTCCTCTTAAACCAGTATCTAGGCAATATCCAGAACAGTCTGGCAAGTTCCTTGCTTTTTTCCTCGTCAAACGGAATATCGACACTATCCAGGCAATTCGACAGGTCAGTAGAGCAATGGGTATCAGCTACAAACGCTTTTCATATGCTGGAATAAAAGATCGACGTGCCCTAACCTCCCAACGCGTTACGCTCTACAAAGGAGAACACCAGGATTTGCTGGGGAGAGAAATTCCGAATATTCAGCTTCTCCATCCTCATCGAGTTCGGAGACCACTTTTGCCTGGTGAACTTCTTGGAAACCACTTCTCCATAATTGTCCGTGATTTAGAGGTTTCCCCCAATGAAATTGCTAACCGTGTAAAAAAAATTGAGAAGGAATATGAACGCAAAGGTGGTATCCTGAATTTCTTTGGGCATCAACGATTTGGTGTTATCCAGCCAACCACTCATCTAATTGGGGAACAAATCCTGAAGGGGGATTTGCAGGAAGCCATTCGAATCCTCCTTGATGTTGGACATGCCGATGATTCCACCCCAGATGAGGAGCCAGAAGGGGAGGAGACAATTGACCAGAAGCAGAAGAGCCCGCGAGGGCAAACAGGGTATGGAACATTTGAGCGAGCAATAAGCAACTATCTCAACAAGCACCCTGGAGATTATAGTGGAAGTTTCAATGTATTACCCAAGGATCTTGTTCGCCTTTACATTCACGCATATCAAGCTTTTCTGTTCAATAAGGCACTCAGCCAACGAGCTTTACAGGGTATTTCCCTTAGCCAGCCTATCATTGGGGATTTCACTTTGCCAACTACAGGCGAAGTTTATGGTGCACGAATGATTACTAGGGCAACACTATCTCATGCTAAAAAGGAAATTCAGAAGGGACATCTTAAACTCGCAATCCCCATAATTGGATATGATCTCGAACACTTTGAATTCAAGGGTCGAATGGGAGAAATTCTAACCAAAATACTTGAAGAAGAACAAATAACTCCATCTCAATTCCGGCTTAAGCATCTGTCTACATATAGTTCACGTGGAACCTTTAGACCAATTCTCATCCGACCAGCTAATTTCCAGTTCAATATACTTGATGAAGAGCCAGAGGTTGCTGTCAAAATTAATTTTAATTTAGGAAAGGGAAGTTATGCTTCTATAGTCTTCCGAGAATTCATGAAACCAGAAAATGCTGCAAGATTGTAGATTTAATTTGGATTAATCGTAGGCGATACGTATTCGCTCGCCGGTTAGTTCATTAATGATTTTTTCGATTTGGTCCAAAGTGAATGGTACTCGCGAGCGTTCTCGGGAGCTAATACGGACCTTTCGTTCAAAGCTATTATCTGGAAGCCAAATCGTGTTTATCCCCAGGATTCGAACAGGACGTATTAGATCTTGAAGAATGTGTTGAGGATTTCTGCTTTCCTCTACAAAACGGACACTTGCTCCGAGTTCCTCTTCGAGAATCCTCAGAATTCGTCTACTTGGTCCAAGAATACGGTGGACATCGCCTCGTCCAACTAGGATGATAATAACGTTAGCTGACTGAAAAACACGATGGAAGGTAATGTCTTTCAATGAGGGGAATTTCTCCTCATTATCAACTAGTATCCTAGCTACCTTGATTCCAAGTTCGGTTACTTCACCAGTATCTAACTTTTCTTGGCAGTTACCACAAATTAGAGGATAATTTTTCAAACAGATCGTACAGAGCGGGGTTTTCACAATTGAACCTTCCATTGAAATTGTAGTTTGTAACTTTTTTTGAATGCTTGTATTGTTTGGGCTATATTTTACCACCAAAAAAAGCTTCCCATCCTATCTTGACATTTTTGTCTAGAAATGTTTACACAAACGCAAGGCTCAAAAGGCAATGAACGTATCCCGATGAAGGTGCTAATTGGAATGGAGCTTGTTGATCGTGTTGTCCGCTTAACAGAAAGACAACTAGAAATTCTACGCAGATTGTATCATGCAAGTGTTCCGATGACTATGCAATCAGTAATTCGAACACAGGCTCAACTGGCAAAAGAGCTGAGAATTACTCGACAAGCACTTAGTAGCCATCTTCGTAAACTTCGTACCCTCAAACTAATTCGAACAGGACGCGGATTCATTGACTTATCACCTGATTGCCTACGAATACTGGGTAAATCAACCGACCAAGCACTTGTCTTTTTGAAAGTTCAACCGAAATATAGAGTCCAGGTACTTGAAGAATTGAAGCAATTCCGTCCCCTACGAATTCACAGAGTAACCGGATCTGTTGATATTGTAGCTATTGTTGGTGGTTCTGAGCTGCCTGATTTTTTGACGAGCATTGCTGACACTGAAGGAGTGATAGAAACTTCCACTCATACAATTCTTACCACATGGACTCCAGAAACGACATAAGAGAAGGAAGTGAGTTTTTTGCGGCTCTTTGAGTTTGAGGCAAAAGAAGCGTTCCGGAAAGTTGGTCTTCCCATCCCAAGGGGAAAATTAGCAAATAAAGGAGAAGAGGTTGCACAAATCGCCACTGAATTAGCATGCCCAGTTGTAGTGAAAGTTCAGGTTTTGGCTGGAGGACGAGGAAAAGCAGGTGGAATCAAATTTGCAAAGACCCCAAAAGAAGCAGAGACTCTAGCTACACAAATGTTGGGAATGACGATTCATGATAACAAAGTAGAGCAGGTCCTCGTTGAGGAAAAGCTGGATATCGAACAAGAAATTTACCTTGGGTTAGCTATTGATCGGTCACGGAGATGCCCTGTCGCAATATGTAGCGCCATGGGAGGCATCGATATAGAGAAAGTTGCACAGGAGCATCCTGAAAAAATTGCCCGGTATCTTGTGAATCCAATATTTGGGTTACGTGAATTTGAAGCTCGACGAGTAGTGAAAGCAGCAGGCTTTCAGAATCGAGCTCTAGTACAGATTTCTGATTTGCTTATGAAACTGTGGCAAGTATTCACAGAAAATGATGCAGAACTCACAGAGATTAATCCTCTTATTGTGACCAAAGAAGGCAAATATATTGCCGCTGATGCCCGTCTAAATATTGATGATAACTCGCTTTACAGACACAAATCCTTGGCAGATCGGGTCAATGCAGGAATTACAGAACAGACAGATCTTGAACAGAGAGCCCAAAAACTTGGCATGACCTATGTGGAGCTAAAGGGGAACATTGGCATAATTGGTAATGGTGCAGGTCTTGTCATGGCAACAATGGATGCTGTTCAATACTATGGAGGAGCACCAGCTAATTTCCTTGATGTTGGTGGTGGTGCTACAGCTGACCGAATGATCCACGCCCTTGACATTGTACTTAGTCATCCAGATGTCAAAGCTGTTTTTATCAACATTCTGGGTGGAATAACCCGCTGTGACGAGATGGCGAATGGAATTGTTGAGGCACAAAAGCAGTTACCACGACAAGTACCCATAGTCATACGAATGATAGGCACACGGGAAAAAGAAGGAGCAAAAATACTGAAAGAAGCAAACATCCCATTCCATAATACGATGGATTCAGCAGCCAATATGGTCGTCAAACAAGCAACAGGGAGCTGAATAATTTGACTATATTAGTTGATAAAAAAACGAATGTGATAGTGCAAGGCATTACAGGTCGGGAAGGCCAGTTCCACACCAAAGCAATGCAGGAGTATGGTACTCGAATTCTTGCCGGCTCTACTCCCGGTAAGGGTGGTGAAAAGGTGGAGGGAATACCTGTTTTTGATTGTGTTGCTGAAGCAAAGGAAATGTTCCCTGAAATCAATGCATCAATTATTTTTGTTCCTGCTAGATTTGCATCAGATGCTGCCGCTGAAGCTCTTGATGCTCAGATTCAGGTTGTAGTTGTGATTTCTGAACACATACCTGTTCATGATGAGATGAAATTCATTGGATTGGCACGAAAACAGGGAGCATATGTTATTGGTCCAAATACTCCAGGCATTATCACGCCGGGCAAATGTAAACTAGGTATTATGCCAAGCCATGTGTTCAAACCAGGACGAGTTGGGTTAATCTCACGAAGTGGCACACTCACATATGAGATTGCATCAAATCTTAGTGAAGCTGGCTTTGGTCAATCAACAGCGATAGGGTTGGGAGGCGACCCAATTGTGGGCATGTCATTCATAGATGCCCTCAAACTTTTCGAAGAAGATGATGGCACAGACGCATCCGTTCTCATTGGCGAAATTGGTGGTAGTGCAGAGGAAGAGGCTGCAGAATACATCAAACATAATATCTCAAAGCCCGTTATTGCCTATATTGCAGGACGCACAGCCCCACCAGGTAAACGAATGGGTCATGCAGGAGCCATTATTAGTGGAAATACTGGTACAGCTGACAGCAAGATTAAGGCGTTACGCGAGGCAGGAGTGAGGGTAATCGATCGGCCCATCGATGTAGATGAGGCTTTGAAAGAGATTCTCTAATATTACACGCAATTCTTATAAGGGAGGGCGGGGAAGCGCACCCAATCTTGGTGAAGAAGATGCCTGTAGCGGACCCTGAAAAACGCAGAATCGCACTCCGACACCTTCTATACGTATCAGTTTGTAGATATTGTGGAGCTAAGAATCCATTTGGCGCTACAAAATGCCGTCGATGTCGTCGTAAGGATCTTCGACCAAAACGGCGAGAACTAGTGAAGTAGGGTCGTATTTCTTATTGGGCCGGTGGTCTAGTTGGCTATGACGTCGCCCTCACAGAATCCAGATTAATTGAATGGATTCGAGGATACGGCGGAGGTCGCGTGTTCGAATCACGCCCGGCCCACTAATTACTAGATTATTTCAATCAAATCGTTACTCTATGTTTGTAGGTAAATGGTACAAACATTGTAGCTTTTCAAACAGAATCCAAGTCAACATAATGCTTTTAAGTTGTGATTCTGCCTCGTAGCCAATCGCCTTGGTGAATGGATATGCCACGTGAAATCCAATCAGAAGAAGAATTTCAAACAATTGTGCCACGTGCAATTGAATGCCGTGTGAAGCGCCTTCCAGATATTGTTAAGCTTAAGCTAAGAACGCAGCGACATCTCTATTCATTCAAGTGTGATCCTGCAACTGCTGAGCGATTGCTGGGTGGCTTGAAGATTCCCATCGTTGATGTTTAGTAAGCTAGCTTACTCTGTTCTCACATCTATTATTTAGGGTATGAATGGAAAGAATAGACGAAGTAGGAATCCGATTAGGAGACCGAGGAGCCCCAAGCTTACTGGTATTGGAAGTCCAGCCATGATTCCTTTTTTCTCAAGTACGCGTAGTGTTAAAAGGAATCCAATAACCACACCCGCAATTGTGAGGATTGTGGGAATAAAGCCAAAGTTCACTATGGCAAGAACTGTCATCATGCAGTAAAAAGCAACATCACCCAGTCCAATATCCCATTCGGAGGAGGAGACAGCAAGAGATGACAATTTGTCGGGATCATCTTCAGTGAGTTCAACGATTTTTCGTATTGGTCCTTTTTTCACCGATAGGAAATCATAGACAGATAAACAGATTAGAAGTAAAAGACTGGTCCAGATGGGGAGGACGACTCCGAGGAAAGCACCTACTCCGGACCCGAAGATGAGAAGGCCCGCATTCTTCAATCGTCTTTCAGATTCAACCATGATGAAAGTTAATCCGATGGTCATTGAAAAAGCCACGAGGATGACGGATGCAAGGAGATAGTCGACACCCCAGAATACAATGAAGAAAATGTATCCAAAATAAAGGACTATTACGATGGCGACAAATGCGAAGGCGCCCATCAGAAAATATTGCAGAAGACGTTCTCGTCCATACTTTAGAAGAAGGAATACTAGTGTCGCCCCCACTGTGGCAAGTACCACAAAGAGAAGCGCATTAGCAATTGCTGCACCAAAACCAAATATCTCTTCGGATATGGGTTCAGCATAGAGCCTGCTTCCTGATATAAAAACCAGAATCCCAAGAAAAGCAGCGTTCAACATTGCTGTTAGTAGATTTCCCAAAATCGTACCACGTTCACCTGAAATTACAGGCATATCATCTGACACTTCAATTACCTCTATTTGTTTAGTTCAATTTGTTGTCCAGTTTCTGCTACGTTTGCATTCAAACCATTCTGTTCACGGAGAGTAGTGGCAAGGAATTCGCAAGCCTCAGCTTCACCATGGACAGTGTAAAGTTGTTGAATATTTGAAAAAGACGTTGCCAACCTTATTAATTGATTTTGCCCAGCATGCGAGGAAAAATCAAAAAGATGTACCTCGGCTTTAACCTTTTGAGGAACAGAGTTGGCATTGAAGGTCTTTTGTTCAAGCAAATCGCGACCAGGTGTACCGGGTATCTGATAGCCCACAAGGATTACAGCATTATTTGGATTATGCATGATTTTCCCAAGGTACATTGCAGCAGTTCCTCCACGAAGCATGCCTGCAGGTGCAACTATAACACATGGTTCTTTCATTATTTTCTCACGTTCACGAGGATTTAGTACCCATTTTGATTTACTCAAAGCATTCCGTAGAAGAGGGTAATCACGGAAGAAAGATGGGTAACGGAGGAAGATACGACCTGCTTCCCGGGCCATCCCATCAAGGAATATGGGATAGGAGAGTTTGTGGCGATTCAGAATGCAGAGTATTTCTTGTGCTCTAGCAACAGCGAAGGCAGGGACTAAGGCAATACCACCATTGTCTAGGATTCTATTGGTAACATCGATGAAGGATTTTTCAGTAGCACTTCGCGGATCATGCGAAGTAAGACCATAGGTGCTTTCAATCAGGACAGTATCTGGTTTCTTATAAGGAACTCTAGCAGCGCTGAGTAGCCTTGTATCGATTGTGTTGATGTCACCTGTGTAAAGAATTCGATTTGTATCTGTTTCGACCAATATGTTTGCACTACCAGGAATGTGTCCTGCATCATAGAATGTCATCGTCATTCCATTGGCGAGCTCAATAGGTTCTTCGTATTCCACTACCTTAATTCGGCGTAGGAGACGTTGTAGTTCCTCTTTTTCGAAAGGTAAGAAATATTCACTGAGACGAATCATGTCTTTAAGAAGTAGGCGAATGAGTTCTCGTGTTATTTCGGTCATATAGACAGGAACAGAACCACTGGCAAATAGCATTGGTAACCCGCCACTGTGGTCAAGATGAGCGTGGGTCAAAGCTACAGAAAGGTTCTGAGGGCGAGTTAGTCGAGGAAACGTGGGCTGACCATTGAAACTCGCACCAAAATCAAGGAGAACAGCATCATTGTTCTCTTTTACTAAGTAGGCAGAACTTCCAATTGTTTTGCAGCCACCGAGAAACTGAAGCTGTGTCAAAATGTCTCAATTCCATGCGAGCATTACTTTTCAAAATTATTGAAATTATTCACGTGTTGCAGAACAATATATTAAATTCTTTTCGAAATTCATACAAAACGATAGAAAACAGTCGATGAAAAATGCCTTGAGTTATTGAGAAGACTTAAAGCAACTAATATTACTGCTACTGCCATTGTGGACAGGGGGCAAGAAAAATGTCCTATACAGATGAAATTGAAATCATCATTAGAGAGAAAGATTTCGATCCAAAGGGTAAAATCCTAATCACCGGTTTTCATAGCGAGCTGGGTGAAGCCGGCTATATGGTTCTTCGCCATCTTGTAGCACAAGATAATGTACGTTCAATAGGTTGCATAATGAGTCCGCTAGTTCCGCCCCACATCTTTCTATCTGAAGGCCATATCCTTATGCCAATTGAATTGTACAGTTTTTCAGACCAATTCATACTGCTCTTTACCCGTTTACAACTTCATCGTGCTGAATGGGCACCATTTACTGAGTTCATCGCAAACTGGTCTATTGAACAAAAACTCAAAGAAGCCTTCTTGTTAGGGGGCTTGGATATGCAGCTTGTCACTGATAGTGACCAATTTCGAACCGCTTACACGGAAGCCTACCGAGACAAAGCAGAGAAATTAGATTTTCCAACCCTTGAGGAAGGGCGAGGCATTTATGGTCCATTGGCACTATTGCTTGCTAACTTCGAAATTCGTAATTTTCCAGCACTGGCTATCCTTCCCTTTGCAGAACGTGGACGCCCCGACCCTCGTGCTGCCAGCGTAGCAATTAACGTTTTTAATCGCCTCTATAATTTCACCATAAATACTGAGGATTTAATGCGTGATGCTGAAATCATTGAAAAAGAAATCAAGCAGTTAATGCAACGAGAACGGGAAGACCGCGGACTTGGCGGCATGTTTGTCTAATCTGACTTCCACTTCCTAGCAGGATTACATTATCTTGCATAGTCTCAATTAATGAACCGAGGTACCTGGTGGAAGTTCATGTTCAGGGACAATAAGCACACATCGGTATTCTGGGTCCCCCGGTTTGCCAATTTCTCCAGCAAGTAGCATTCCTTCCGATTTTTCACCTCGAAAGATTGCTGGTTTCAAATTAGTCAATACAATAATTTGTTTTCCTACGAGCTCATCTGTTGTATAATATTGGGCTAGACCTGTCACAATCTGTTTCATTCCTAGTTCTCCCAAATCCACTTGCAAGCGTAAAAGATTCCGTGTTCCTGCTACCTTCTCAGCTTCTTTAATTGTAGCAACCCGAAAATCTAATTTTTTGAAATATTCAAAGCTAATCAATGCTACCACCAAGGGTGAATGTCACCTCTCATTATCTTCCGATATTTAGCTCTGACGCAATATTAATCCCTAAATGAAAAAGTATTCAGTCAGAAACGCAGATTTCCGTGATAAAAAAATTTATTACGGGAATTAAATTTCTCTAGGGCAAATCGTGAAGTTGAAAAATATTTTTCAACGACCTTTTGTTAAGGGTCATATTATTGTGGAGATGCCATGAGCGTGTTTATGCGACGAGCAACAGCGGTTAAACTTTCAATTCGTGATGTTATTGAAGGAAAAACTGTTACTGGAGGGGAGGAAAGAGTTGTTGGTGTTGAAACACGGCTAGGGAAGGTGAGTCGAGTAAATATTGTCGCAACTGTTGTTGATCGATTTGAGGGAACTCGCGAAGATGAGAATCCAGAAGGTGGAGGCTTTGCCACAATTACCCTAGATGATGGAACAGGAGTTATCCGTGCGAAATTCTGGGGAGAGCTTAGTCAGAAACTTTCGCAGATACAGGTAGGTGACCTTGTATTAGTAATAGGAAAGGTTCGTAGCTTTCAAGATGAAATTTATTTGAATGGTGAAGTTGTCCGTCGATTAGACGATAAGAACTGGGAAACTCTACGACTCCTTGAATTAACACAATCACAGATTGAACCCAGTCTGATAAAATCACATTTTGATACATCCGTCGAAGAGGCTTCTCCTGAAATAGAAGGAGCACAACCATCACGACAAGAAAAACTTGCACCAGCCAAATGGCACACGGCAGAGGAGGCTATGGGAGAAAAGGAGGAAGAAGATGAGCAAGAGGAAATGGCTATCTCTGCAGAAACTCGCCGCGTTGTTCTATTAACCATTGAAAAATATGATAAAATGGGAGGCGCTAGTTTTGAGCAAATACTTGAAGCAAGCGGCGACGTCACAGAGGAGGTAATTGAACAAGTACTCATTGATCTTCTAAGTGAAGGACTCGTGTATGAGCCAGAGATTCACCGATATAAGAAATCATAGCAACTCCTGCACCAAAGTATTTTCATCATCGCAAGGTATTATCGTGGTAAAATACAAGTATCCTAAAAAATAGCTTCAACTAAACTAGATAAGATGAAAGGATGGTGCTGACATAACCGTTTCCTTTATGAGTCCCCAAATCACGGTATGAATGTTACGAAGTGAGGCGCTAATTCTTGCCAGCAAGCAAAACAACTAAGGAAAAAACAACATCAAAAACTAAAGCTAAAACAAAGTCTAAGGCTAAAACTGAGGCAAAGCCTAAAGCAGGGGTAAAAACAAAACCTGCAGCAGAAGAGGGAGTAGAACCAAAAAGACAAAAGGCTACTGCCAGCAAGGAAGTAAAATCCATGGACTACTCAGTTCTTCTCAAACGCGCTCGTGAAAAAATCCCGCCCGAAGTCTTTGACCAACCACGATTTAAAATACCGAAGGTAGACTCAATCGTTCAAGGAGCCCGTACAGTAATTCGGAATTTTAAGGATATTACTGACACGATTCGCCGCCGTCCAGATCATCTTATCCGTTACATGGCTCATGAACTAGCGACAGCAGGTGAGACACGTGGACGTCAAGCAATTTTCAATGGACGGTTTACCTCTAGTGTACTGGAAGAACTTGTTGAGAGATACACAAAGGATTTTGTTTTATGCCCAATCTGCAATCGCCCAGATACTGAAATAAAACGAGAAGAACGCATGTCAATGCTGGTTTGCACAGCCTGTGGTGGACGAACCCCCATAAAGGGAGCATAAAAAAGAGTAGTGGAAAAAACAATGCCCCATGTATATCTTAAGGAGACCAGACAAAAGGGAGAATGCATTGTGGCTATTTGTGACAAGGAAATCCTTGGTCAAAACTTCGAAGAAGGGGAGAAACAACTCCATGTTAGTGAACTCTTCTATAAAGGAGAACTTGTTTCTCTTGAAGAGGGGCTTCAGGCGATGGAAAGGGCAACAATTGCCAACATTGTAGGGCAACGAATTGTATCAGGAGCACTCAAGGCCCAGCTCATACATAAGAACGGCATCATCAAAATTAAGGATGTGCCACATGCTCAACTGGTCGTCACGAAATGAGTTAAAATGCCCAAACAATTGCCGTGCCCAAAATGTGGAAAAACGCCAGAGGAAACAGGAGCGTTTTTTGAAGGTTTTTGTCCAATCTGTTATTTTCAACAACATCCCCTTATTAGCCTAAAACACGCAGCCAAAGTGAAAGTTTGTCCCAGATGCGAAGCATATTGGAGTGGTGGACAGTGGGTGGCAAGGGGAGATAGTACAATCGGAGAACATTTGCATAATATGGCTTGTGACCTAATTGACCCCCTCCTCATACCAGCCCAGCCTGCAACCTTTGAAGTACGCATTCTTGACGATGTTGAGCAATCAATAGCCAAATCAAAAAAGATGCGTATCGAAATAACAGCCAAAGCAGAAAACTCAACATATACAGAAACAAAAAACATCATCATACCCATTTCAGCTGCGCTATGTGAAACATGCAAGCGAACTGCAGGCGGCTATTTTGAAGCAGTATTACAGGTGCGATCTTCAACGGGAAAATTAGCCCAAGAACAAGAAGCAACTATTGTTGACTTCTTGGATAATCATCTTACAAATTTAGAAGCACAACCCGGTACGATTAAACTGTCTCATCCGCGAGGGGGAATTGATATTAAATGCATTTCAAGTCGTTTAGGCCAAAGCCTAGCAAAACTGCTAGCTTCACGTTTTGGACTTCTTCTAGGCGTATCAGGTAAAATAGTAGGACGAGCCAGAGATGGAAGAACGCAGACACGCTTGAGTTTTATTTTGCGGTTTCCCCCCTTCAAGGTTGGAGACGTACTCGCACATGAGAACCACGTTTATCTAATAGAGGGAATCCACAATGGAAACTATATCCTAATCGACCTGGAATCTGGAAATAAACGAACCTATAATCCAAAGGAATTGAGTGTATTTGAAGGAAAAAGTTTGAATGATGAGGTTCAAGAATACCAAGTGATTTCTAAAAGTTCAGAATTTTTCCAATTAATGAGCCTCCCTAACTATACTATCTATTATATTCCAATCCCATCATTTCCTCTTGAAGTGGGAACTACTATCCGTGCGATTCTTTGGAAAAATCGACTCCACCTTATCCCGCACCTAGAGCAATAATCATTCCATCGAATCTTATCTAGGGAATCAGTAGGCAACCTTAAAATATACGTCTGTAATGTAGGCTCACAAACACGGAAGTATTACCATGTCTAAACCACGACGCGGAGGAAGAAACAGTCGCCATAAACAAAGGGGTCAGTCCACAGCAGATGGTGATGTCATACGCGTCCGTATACCTAGGAAAGGTGAAGTCCTGGGAATAGCTGTACAGCTTTTGGGATATGATCGTGTCCGCGTCAAATGCGCAGATGGTAAAGCGCGACTCTGTCGAATCCGAGGAACGATGAAGAAGCGTGTCTGGATTCGGGAAGGAGACGTTGTTCTCATAGCTCCTTGGGAGTTCCAAACCGACCAGAAAGGAGACATAATTTGGCGATATACCTCTGGTGAGGCTGAGTGGCTTGAAAGCCGCAACTACCTTAAAATTGAAGAGTAGAGTCCGCTAGCTTTCTCTGATTTTGTGAGTGGAGTATCAATCTAATGTTGATTTTGGGTCTCGTTGAAGCTTCCCTTGAACTAGTCCCAGAAACAATAGCTGACAATTCCATGGTGATCTCAGCTGCCAAGGCGCGAGGGAAGATTCCCAGTCATACTTTATTGGATGAGTCAATCTACCATACAATACTGGAGAATCTACCGCAAAGGGAGAAGCGGGGACGTCCTGACATAGTGCATAGAGCTTTGCTAACAGCACTCGATAGTGTGTTTGCACGAGAGGCAGAACTGAAACTTTTCGTGCATACTATAACAGGCAAGATTTTCGAGGTTAATCAGCAAACGAGATTGCCGCGGCGCTACAACAGATTTTTGGGCCTAATGGAGCAACTTCTATTGAAGAAACTTCTTCCGGCTAAAGAGTATCCATTACTCCATTTATATGATGAATCCCTTGCAGAATATGTGCAGTTGTTGAAACCAACAAGAACATTTCTGCTTTCAGAAGATGGCCAACCAATAACTCCACCTGAACTAGCACAATTACTAATTGATGAATCCAAACCAATGGTTCTTGTTGGCGGATTTGCACACGGTGCATTCGCACCAGAAATCGAGCAGCTTGCAGACCAAAAAGTGTGCCTTGATCCTGAATCCTTGCCAACCTCCACAGTCATCGGAATGCTCCTCCACACGCTAGAAAATACATTAAACTTGTCAAAACAAAGATTCTCAAAGGCAAAGAGCTAGCCGCAACAAAAAATATGGCAAACTTTATCAATTGCTCAACGTGGCAACAATCCAGGACAGCTAAAACATACCCAAGCAAATAGCCAAAATGGAGACAAAGCCAACGTGCCCAGTAAAATTGACCAATTTGATCAGAAATTAGACAAGGCAAGAATGCGCATTAAGCGTTCTGAAGATAGACAAGTAATTGAATCTGTCTTCGATACAAAAACACTCCTAACGCTTTATGACATGTTCAACAAGCGAGTAATAGAAGAGATTAACGGTTGCATCTCAACAGGAAAGGAAGCAAACATCTACTGGGCAGTCCAACCTGACGGAACCGACATTGTCCTTAAGATATATCGAATCACCACCTTCAACTTCAAAGGCATCACACAATACATAGAAGGGGATCCACGCTTTACAAGAATTCCCAAATCACGGAGTGGACTCATTTCAGCTTGGGCAAGCAAGGAGTTCAAAAACTTGCAGCGTGCTGAAAGCGTTGGAGTTCGTGTGCCCAAACCAATCATGGTTAAGCACAATATTCTCGCGATGGAATTCATTGGCGAAGATGGGCTTCCTGCTCCAACCATGCAACAGATGCCACCAGAGAATCCTGAATCAGTCCGCCAAGAAATCCTTCAAGCAATTTCCAAATTATACCATAAAGCCAATCTCGTCCATTCAGATCTTAGTGAGTATAATGTGATGCTGTGGAATGGACCAGTTCTCATTGATGTCTCCCAAGCTGTAGTTCTGGACCACCCACATAGCAGTAAATTCTTTGAACGTGATATCCGTAACATCCTTGCATACTTTAGACGTTTTGATATTCCACAGTTAGATGTAGAGGAGACGATTAGAAAAATTCGTCAAGGTGAACTAGAATAGAAACTTCAGCTCGATTACGGATTCCGAAGAACCGCATAGCTGTGCTCATTGGACCTAATGGCAAAGTGAAGCACAATCTTGAGAAGGCTACCCGAACCACAATATCTGTTGATAGCGATGATGGACTCGTTATTGTGGAAGCAACTGAGGAAACTGAAGACCCACTCTCTGTATGGAAAGCAAGAGATATTGTGCAGGCAATTGGACGCGGTTTCAGTCCTCAACATGCCATGTCCCTATTAGATGATGATGTTTACCTCCGAGTAGTCAACCTAGAGGATTATGCAGGCACCCCAAACAAGATTCGTCGACTCAAGGGACGGGTTATTGGTCAAGGAGGAAAAACACGGAAGAATATCGAAGAGTTCACAGAAACCAACATCACCATCATGGGTAACACAATAAGCATCATAGGAGAAATTGAGAACCAAGAAATCGCCCTAGCGGCAATCATCCGATTATTACAAGGTGCAGAACATTCAACAGTCTACAGATTCCTCAATAGCCAACGCCAAAAACTGAAACGCAAACGCACCACTGAAATATGGCGCCCCATCGGTCCCGAAGACACATACTAAACATTAGATGAATAAAACAGAATCCATGAGTTAGCATTTATTCTTGAAGTATGGGACCCACCTCAACATCATGGAAAGAGTTTAAAATATGCATAGTGAAGAAGCAGAGTCGTCATGCGCCGAGATGGCTCAGTCCGGTTAGAGCGGGAGACCGTTATTCCTGGTGGATACGGCTCAATGCTGTTAACCTCTAGGTCCGCGGTTCGAATCCGCGTCTCGGCGCCACTCCTTTTTACAAAGCTCATCATTCATTGACTAAGCGGGAAATTACTTGCTCTAGTTATCCCAGGCAATTCCTTAACACAATTTCAGATATAGCTTCTAGTTGAGCTAGCCATACATGTCGTGGCGTTCTGGGAATCGTTTTCGACTGATTCTCCTCACTGTTTCCTCAAGTTCTTTGTCAAGCTGTTCTTGTTTATCTGAGAGCACCCAACGAAGCTTGGAAGTGGATTCATCCGAGTAACGCTGGATTCCTTTGGCTGCGATGACACCCTTTTGCTGGGGTGCTATGATTTGGAAAAGAAGTGGATTGCCCTCCTGCATAATTCGGTTATAGATTCCTTCATCAACTCGGCGATGAGTAACACCTACGCCAATGGCTTCAAGGGGATTGACTGGTTCTGTTTTCATTTGCCATAAGCGATCCCGATGCAGTATAAAGGTGTCAAAGAACCCGTGGTCTGCCCGACCGGAAAGAACCCGCCAGCCCTCAGGTTCCCTATCATACCTCTTCTTCATTTCCATTAGAAGATCGCCAATAGCTTTCACGGGCATAGAATAGACCACAGCCAATCATGTATTTTCATGATAATTAAAGAAGGCTCCGGTTAAGACCAAATAGTGATGGTGCGGGGGCTGGGAATTTCTGTCAAGACACAGCCTGTGCCATGACCTTCGAACCCAGGAACGCCTACGCGACAGGAGCCTAAATCCTGCACCTCTAGTTTCCACCCATCAATGGGGGGAATTGACCAGGCTTGGCTACCCCCGCAAAGGGTAATATGGTGCCCCAGCCGGGACTCTCAGTCGGCACACGCCGAGCCAGACATTCGAACCCGGGTATCCGCGAATCGCATCCCTATGGGAGCGAAATCTCTACGGGGCGAAGGCCCATAATGATTGACCGGATTTTGCAGCGCGACCAAATAGATCAGTTCGCTACTACACTACTGGGGCTAGGTTGAGCTTACTTTCTGTTTATTCAAAAAGCTTTCCACCTTTCTCTTAAAGAAAAAAATTGAATATGAAAGAAAAAAGGATTGGTGGACTGGCCGGGATTTGAACCCGGGGCCTCGAGTGTGCAAGACTCGCGATCTACCGCTGATCTACCAGCCCATGAAAAGCAATAGTGCTGTGTTTGGTTGTTGTTCAGCGGATTCGGGGAGTTAAAAAAGTTTTGCGGAAGGAAAGCCTAAAGAAGGAATGGGTTCTGCCGAAGAAAACTTAAGTGACAAAGACATATGCATTGATGGAAGTGAAGGGTGAGTAGACATGGTATTGCCGGGACTTGATTCACCACGAATCCGTAGTGCAGTTCACCGAATTCTGAATCCTCGCGGGGCACTGGCACACTATCTTTGGGAAAGCATCCCCCTTTACGGTCACTATTTTGATGAACTTGAATTCAGACCAGATATGCGAATTCTTGATGTAGGATGTGGTGTAGGACGCACCACATTGGAACTAGCTAATCGGGCTCCAAAGGGCGAAATCGTGGGCATTGATATTAACCCAGCACTAACTGCCTGTGCAAACCAGCTGGCGCAGCTTTTCGAAATTGGCGAGCGCATTCGCTTCTTTGCAGGTGACATAGTGGAAAAGGGAACCATCCCCAAGGGTGAAACCTTTGACCTAATCTACATACGTCATGTCCTCACCGACCTTAAACAAGAGGGGCTCCGAGAACTCGCCCGTCAACTCACCCCAGATGGGCTACTCGTTGCTGTTGAACCAGACTACTCAATGACACGTGCATATGGGCTCCCCCACTTGGACACACAATTTCGCCGCGAAAGTCAAGTCGCCCAAGAATCAGGATTGAATGGAGGCAACCTCCGCTACCTCCTCCAAGAAGCCCACCTCAAAGTTACACTCTTTGAGCCACGAATCCACATTTTCACCGAAAAAGACATTAGATGGGTAAACTTCGCCAAAAAACGCCTAGTAACAGTCTATGAAGAAGAGATACCAAAGGTCGAAGCCCTACGCTTCCGACGCGGCAACCAATGGGTCGACGAACGCATCATCCGCCTACGCAACCAAATCACAGAATTTGAACGCCTAACCCGCAGAAACACCTTCACCCACATCTTCATCCAATTCCTCGCCCAAGCAACCAAGAAATAACACAGAAACCCCACAAGAGACTAGGTTTGCCCGACACATTTTTAAATCACGGAAATCCCTAACCACAGCTAGCGCGATATGGTATTCCGTACGCTCGATAACGAGATTACCATAAGCGCAAGCATACCGCAGAGCAAAATGGCGCTGCGACCCCGAGAACACGGGCGCGCCACGCCCACCAATGAAGGGTTGCATTCCACCTGCGGAACAACCATGCAGACCCGAGCAAACCAGCAAGCCCCTAGGAGCCCTGGACTCTCCGGTCTAAGATACGTCCACCTCGACAAAAGATGCAACACTAACAATCCCAATTATAGCACCCACACACACCCACCGCCAATCAGTCCCAACAACAAGGGACAACAATTCCAATGCGACCAAAATTAACACTGGTTGATCCTGCCAGACCCGACTGCTATGGGGATGAGACTAAGATATGCAAGTCGCACGCCTGCAACCATGTACAGGAGTGGCATACCGCTCAGTAACACGTTGACAACCTACCCTCCGGACGGAGACAACCACGGGAAACTGTGGCTAATCTCCGATAGACGACGACGCCTGGAATGGTCCGCCGTCCAAAGCCAACCATGCATGTATGGTGCGCGCCAGAGGATGGGTCAGCGGCTGATTAGGTTGTTGGTGAGGTAACGGCTC
>JABXGU010000191.1 GCA_016550415.1 archaeon
ATGAGCGAGCTTAAATGTCTAAACTGTTGGGCATACTAATCTCACTGACATTGAGAACTCATAAGGTAGTTTAGCTTTGCTCACCTTGCCTATTAGAAGAAGCCGTTTCAAAATCCAAGAGAAAACCGTTTTTTGATTTTAAAGCAAACCTGTGTACGGTTTGAGGAGGATAGAACTTACCCAAACCAGCTCCTAACCGCCCAGTATCTCAGCTGCAGGTTTTCGAAACCCGACCTCAATTACGACCAGAGAAGTTTTGGTGGACATAAGAACAGATGGATGCTCTGGCTACCTCTGCTTTTCCCAGGCCAACCCAGGGATTCCAGAAGAACCGAGGAGGTGTGGGATGGAGCAGAAGGATAGACGATAGCCTAGAAGAAACTACACCTCCCCTCAAACCCTTCATTTAAGAGTCTGCAGAAAGATTCCTAGAGATTAGTCTTCAAAAAGTAGCAGCTAACGACCATTCATCACCTACCCGCCGGTTGGTGAAACTTGAACCTGAAAATCGATTTGAATTTCAATGTCTCATCGTCAGTCCAAAAAGCGCATTCAACGAGGCGGATCAGATGAATATAATTGTTACCCGCTTACTCTAGATTATTGTATATGAAAGAGTCATGCGCACGAATACCGGAATTATGTAATAGTAAAAACAAGTTCCCCTTCGCTTTTCACTTGCCAAATACTGCGAATCATTCAAACTTTTTCCTGGTTTCTTTTTAAACCTACTCTCTAGGTTAATTCATTTTGTAATGAAATACTAAAAACATGTCTTCCACCTCCGCTGGTTCGGTAGCAAGGCTTGTGTAATCAGAAGCTGTGCTGTGTTTCAGTTTCAGGTTCATTCCACCTGTGATATCCAGTTCCTCAAGGTTTAGTCCTGCATCGTTCACATTTATTGTTGCCTTATTCAATCCACCATAGGTATCGTTTTGAGGCATGGTGATCTGCGAAGAGGTAACGGTATCCTCATCGAGGTTAAGGTACGATAAAACCATATGATAATCTCCCGCCTGAGTACATTTGGCAAATACTTCAATTTTCATTACAGCAATATCCCTGTCTTGCGCGAAGAAGGGGAATCGCTCCTTGCCGAGAGTGAAACTCAAAATTTGTTCCGGACTTTCAGTTGTAGGGTGGAGAAATTTGTGCCACTCTGTAGGGAATTCATGCTTCATGCTAAACATACGCATCAGCGGCTGGTCTGCCAACTCAGCGGTGTTCTTGATGAAGTCTTTGATATAAGCAACAGCACTTTCCTTAAACAGGCCGCCACTTTCTCTGGCCGTAAACTTGAGATGAAGTATCACGTCAGAAATGGTTGAATGATCAAACTGCCTGAGTTCTTTTTCCGTGGAAAGCTCTATCCGCCAATCGCTAATTGCTCCTGCTCCCTCAAATGGCAGGTAGCGCTCATCCCTGAAACTGAATTCGAACATACCGGCATCGTTTTGCCCGGTGCTGGTGGCGATGGAAGTTACCGGCACATTACTGGTTCGGAAGCGATCGTCATCAATCCACAGGCCTTCATCATTCTCGTGCTCATAATTACCTTCACTGTTCATCGTGGTATTGATGCGCGTAGTACTGTTCAACAAGTGCAGCGAACAATTAACAGTGGTGAAAGGCCCTGCAATGCAGGGAATAGAGAGGCTAACCGACTTGATCCTTCTGAAATAATGGCCCTGGAAGTCGAGGTCAAAAAGTTCTTCGGGCAGCGAAACGTAACATTTACCGGTCTCCCTCAGCTCTATAAGCGCTAACGGATTGAGCAGAGCAAGGGAGATGCTTTTGCTCAGTTCGAGTTCTCTCCTGTTTTCTTCCAGGTATGATTTTTCCAATTGCCTCAGCGCCAGTTGCAGCTTTTCGCCTG
>JABXGU010000192.1 GCA_016550415.1 archaeon
GTAGTGGGCTATTGTAATGAGAAAAGTCGTGCAACTTTGAGGAAGTACTTCAAGGGACAGATGAAGTTACTGCCCGTTGGCATTGATTTCGATTTTTGGAAACGTCGGCTAGATAGGGATCGAGCCAAAGCGAAATTGGGGTTAAACAATGGCGATTTCATCTTGCTTTCATCTTCTCGCTTCAATAGCTTGAAGCAAATCGACAAAATGATAGATGTCCTAGATGGCCTGGACCATAATGTCCCTGATTACCAGTACATAGTAACTGGACACGGTGATAAAGATTATGAAAATTACCTTATCAGCAAGGGAGAACATTTGGTCAGGAAAGGTAAGTTGAGATTTGTTGGTTTTATATCTGAAGAGGAGCTTGTCGAATATTACAGCGCCGCAGATTTGTTTGTTATTACATCACTTTCAGAAGGAGCACCAATTTCAGCGATAAAAGCAATGGCAATGAAGTTGCCTATTTTCACGACTGACACCGGTTTAGTTGCAGAACTACTTAAGAAATACAACATCGGTGAGGTAGTTCCCCTCAGGGATTACAACGTGTGGACTGAAAAATTAGGAGAAATTCTGAAAGGTAAGAAGGTTGGAACGATACAAAGGGAAGTTGCTGAATCAATGTTCTGTTGGCCAAACGTCGCCCAACAGTATCTCGACGTGTATGAGTATCTATACAACAAGTACTATGCTTAATATGTCGTATGATCAGCTAGAACGTTTTAATCAATGGCATAGGTAGGTTCATCATCTCTGATCAATAGTATAATACAGGGGAAGGAGCAGCAGAATGGACATTTCGATTTTTGGTCTGGGCTATGTGGGGTGTGTCAGTCTTGGTTGCTTGGCAGAATCCGGACATAATGTTATTGGTGTTGATATCAATGGTGAAAAGGTTGAATTGATCAATCAAGGAAAGCCAACGATAATCGAAGACAAGATTGACGAGATTATTAATAACCAGCACAAAGCTGGCAGAATCAGAGCAACAACCAGCCATCAGGATGCTGTTTTGAACTCCGAGGTATCAATCATCTGCGTTGGCACGCCTTCCTCAGTAAATGGTCATCTTGATTTGGCTAATTTGCTTGATGTTGCCAAGCAGATCGGTACATTCCTGGCTGAGAAAGAGGACTTCCATACGGTTGTCATCCGTAGCACTGTCCCGCCTGGGACTAACAATAAAGTTGGTGAGATCATCGAGAAAGCATCTGGCAAAAAGAGAAACATTGATTTCGGTGTTGTTTCTAATCCTGAATTCATGAGAGAAGGTTCTGCAGTAGAAGACTTTTATCACCCTTTCGCAACGGTTATAGGCAGCGACTGCAAGCGATCTATTGAGACACTGAGAAAAGTCTACAAAGAAATTGATGCGCCGGTTGAAGAAACTGGTATCGAGGTAGCAGAAATCATCAAGTATGTCAACAATTCATTCCATGCACTAAAAATAGCATTCGCTAATGAGGTTGGTAACATATGCAAGAAAATGCACGTTGATGCCTACAAAGTAATGGATATTTTCTGCAAAGATGACAAACTCAATATCTCAACCAGCTATTTTAAGCCTGGATTTGCCTACGGCGGTTCATGCCTACCAAAAGATTTGAAAGCACTCAAGATAATGGCACACGATAGTTACCTGGAAGTTCCTGTAATTCAATCGATCGACAAGAGTAATGAGTTACAGAAGGAAATAGCATTTAATATCATCGCGGCAAAGGGGAAAAAGAACATTGGTGTAATTGGCCTTAGTTTTAAAACTGGAACTGACGACCTTCGATACAGTCCAGCTGTCGA
>JABXGU010000193.1 GCA_016550415.1 archaeon
AAGCAGGGAAAGTCCAAATGATCCAATCAAGCCATGGAAGCGTTCTGTTGCAGCATCGTAGCGAAGCCGCGGCGATACTTCTTGTGGAAAACCCTAATGGGGAAACCAGCCATATTTTGGCCCAGTTTCTGAATAGATTCATTCAGAGGTATCAAAACGCAATAGTCCCATATTGGAATGGCGAAATGGTATTTGACAGCGCGACTGAAATCCTAAAGGAAGAATTTGGACTATTATAGGATTTAATCGCCTAAAATCGAGACTATCTCACTATCATTACCAAATTGTTGCTAGAATAAAAAATAAAAGGATAACTGCCGCATAGCGGCAGCATTCGGTATTCTATTGGAATTAGTCTCAAGTTTACCTTTCTTTTAGCTTCATGCTAGTATTGAGGGGGTTGTCTGTAGGGTAAATACTCATTTCCTAGAAGTTCGCGAGCAATGACGGTTTTCATAATGTTCATAGTTCCTTCGGCACCAACAGTATAGCTTCTAACGCCTCGAACGCCCCGTTCTAGCGCGCATTCCTTTGTATAGCCAAAAGCACCATGCCATGTTTGTGCATCCCAAAGAATCTTGACAGCATCTTGAGGAGCTCTTAATTTGGCAATTGCAGAAGCCATTGCTACTTCAAAATGATTAGCGCTTCCATCTGTATTCAATTTATCAGTAAGCCAAGCTGCCTTGTATGTAAGAAGCTTATCAGCTTCCAAAGAGCAGTAATTATCAGCTAATTCGAATTGAATTCCTTCAAAAGCCCCAATAGGTCTGCCAAATGCCTTTCGTTGCTTGATATAATCAATACCAATATTTATCCCTGCTTCAGCAGCCCCAAGACAGGTTGCTCCAATAATCACCCGAGCGTTCGAGAATCCTTCCATCGCATGGTAGAAGCCTTTATTTTCTTGTCCGATAAGGTAATGCTTTGGAATCTCTACATCGGTCATTTTAAAACCACCAGTGGAGACTCCCATTCTCCCCATATCCTCGAAAAGAGTTGGTTCAATGCCAGGGGAGTCTTTTTTGAGCGGTAGGCAGAAAGCAGACATATTCCGATGAGATGGCCGTTCATTACCTGTTCTGGCTAGAAGGAAATATGTTCCTCCAGCAGGGAGTAATTCACGGGATTCACGAATGCCACTGATGTAAACTTTCTCTCCGTTTATCTTCCACTTATCTCCTACTTGTTCTGCCTGCGTAGTGACTGCTCCGGAAAGATCAGAACCGCCACCTGGCTCTGTAGTGGCTATTCCAAAGAACATCTCACCTTTAGCAACTTGAGGTAAAATCTCTTCTTTTGCTTCTTCTGTTCCATATTTCGCTAGAAGAATTGCCCAAGAAGCTTCCACAAGATAGAACACAGGCAAAGCGATGCTAATGTCAGCTTTAGCCAATTCCTCGGCTCCAATGCATGCAAATGTAAAGGGTTTATCTACGCCTGCTCCACCGTATTTATCGGGGATTGTAATCCCAAGTAAGCCAAGATCAGCCATACCCTTGAGAACCCGGCGCATTTTATCTCGCATATCTGGGTGACACATGCTGTTAGCATCAAGTTCCTCCGCTATAGGTGCAATTTCTTTCTGGGCGAAATCGCGTACCGATTCGCGGAAAAGTTTCTCTTCTTCGCTCCAATCGAAGTCCATGGACTCTGTCCTCCAAGGAAGATTAAGCCTCAAGAGTCCCCTTTTGATTTTTCCGCCCAAGCTCTGAGTCAGAATAACTAGTGCGTTAGTTGGTATTCTTCCTCCACTAGCATCCTTTTCGCTATTCTTTTGCTTGAGCTTTACGAATTGCCTCGGTGAGAGCAGGCACTACCTTGAAGATATCTCCTACAATTCCAACATCTGCAAACTCAAAGATTGGGGCTTTGGGATCTTCGTTGACAGCAATAATTCTTTCAGCTTCAGAACAGCCAACATAATGCTGGACTTGCCCAGAAATACCTAGCGCAATGTAAAGCTTGGGGCAGATTGTCCTACCTGATTGTCCTACTTGTTGGTGATGTGACATCCAGCCTTGATCTACAATTGGACGGGATCCGCCGACCGCGGCATTGAGTTCTTGCGCAAGTTCTTCTGCAAGGGATATATTATCTGGACTTGCTATACCGCGTCCCACAGAAACAACTACATCTGCTTCATGAACAGAAAGAGTACCTTCTGAGACTTCCCTCACAGTTTCTTTGACTCGTGTACGAATTGCCAAAGGGCTAATCTTAACTTCAAAGCGTTCTATAGGCGCAGTTGTACCTGGCTTTTGAACTGCCTTCTTAAAAACATTAGATCGAACTGTAGCCATTTGCGGGCGTGTCTCAGGCGAAAGAATCGATGCCATTATATTCCCGCCAAAAGCTGGACGTGTTTGGACGAGCTGTCCCTTCTCATCAATGCTCAGTCCTGTACAATCAGCAGTAAGTCCTAACCTAAGGCGTGCTGCTAACCGAGGGGCTAAATCTCGTCCATTCATTGTAGCACCAAACAGCAAAATTGAGGGTTTTCCTTTTTCGATAAGCCCTGCAAGAACAGTTGTGTAAGCGTCTGTAGTATAATGTTCCAACGCGTCATGCTCAGCAACTATGATTTGATCAGCGCCATGTTCCGCTAATTCCTTAGG
>JABXGU010000194.1 GCA_016550415.1 archaeon
AACTCCTGAAAACCTATATTCACAAATTGGTCAATCAACTCCTTGAATTCAGCAGAAAACGTAGTGAGTGCATAATCCACTCCCTTTTCCTTCGAAATTGCAAGTGCTTTGGAGACCAGCTCCTGCAACAACTCCTTTGGCTGTCCAAAATCTATTATCCTAATCATTGACAATGGAGTCCCAATCGGTGCTAAAAGCTGAACTGGCTCCTTTCCAACTTCGATAATACCAACTGGGGATGAATCAACAACAAAAACCCAGTAAGGCATACCCAACATCTCCGCCCTTTCAACATAATCTGCAATTTCCTTCTTGATAGAGGCCAACTGGGGGTCATCATGTGAAATGATTTTTAGGTTCAATATTATACCACCTTTTTTCTACTGAGAACCCTTGACTTTAATCCTCATTTAATAGGATAGATATTCTTTTCTTTTTTTTTGTTGGAATAGAAGAAATGCAAGAAAAGAATGAGGGTAATCTCCTGTTAATCTATTAAGTCATGGGACGATGTTTTTCCACGATAAGCTGTGGTTTTGAAATCGTCAAGGTGAGCAGCATGGTGAGTTGGTGGACCTGCGAGTAGAGGCTATTGTAACAATGCATACTGGAGCCAGATGAGTATATAGTGATCCAGAGGACTGATTGGCGAGGTATAGATATGATGATATCATCTGTTTGAACTAGTTCTGGTGGGGTCCAGCTGTTATATTGAGTGATTGACATATTTGATAATTCACGTGTTAGTACATCATAAGTAACCTGAGGTGCACTGACAAGGTTGATACGACAGTTGATGGTGCTAGTCCCACGATTTGATATGAGAATCGTATAATTGTACTGCCCCTCACCCCGAACTGCCAGATATGAGATGGGATATGGAACGAGTAAAAGTGCAGGCAATGGGATTAACGCAGAATCAAGAATTGATTTCCCATATATTGCCGCAAAGGGTTTCAGAGCATGAAAAGTTGGCTTTGGAGTTGTGGGATTACGTGTAAGCAGACCAAAGTTGGCTTCTTCTCCAAAAAAGCTCCATAAATCAGGATGAACAGGGGCATCCTTAGAAAGAGCAAAACATGCAATATCTAAGCCAGTCTTTGCACCACCAATTAGCACATCAGTCAGATGTATTGCAGCCTGCATAGTTTCCCATCCGACATCCGATGAAAGGAGTCGTCCATATTCATCGAAGACGCATTCACAATCACTGAATCCCTGATTAGTCAATAGCGTTTTGCCAGTTTGTATAGTTTGGACAACTTGGGTTGAATCATCATGATATGCATGCCATGAGAAAAAGTCTAGAGGAAGATCTTCATCAGTGACTGTTGCTAGGAAATTGGTTGTCCAAAGTTGGAGATTAATGTCAGCAAGTCCAGGTCCCCCTATCTTAAAGGATCCTCCAAGCTGTTCGAGACGTTGGGAAACGACTGAGTACAGGTCAAGGAATTCTTGCATTGTCGCATTCCAGAAGGGGAGAAAGTTGGGTTCATTTCCAATTTCAACGTAGTCGAGTGGGTAAATAACTCCCGGAGGACCCGGCCAACCTTCCGTGTAATGCATGACAATTCGTGCAACCACCTCTGCATATACAGTATTATCTATTGGTGGCTTGTTTGGCATTCCCCCTTGGGCAAGAGACCTTGGACAGCCTGTAAATGTCAAAATAGGCTCTGCACCAGTCTGACTGACAACTTCGAAAAGAAGGTCAAGATATGTCCAATTATAGAAGTTGGGGTTTTGCGCATCAGCCATGGTTGACCCACTAAAAATTGTATGATGCCATCCCCATCCGAGAGAGTCAGCAAGCTGTGTTCCAAATTGACACCAAACACGTAGACGCTGCAAACCCAGAGTCTGAAACAGGTCATAGGCCGCCTGATCTCCATAAAGTTCTGTTACATCAGGTCCATAATCATTAACTCCCACAAGTTGTTTAACCGAACCAATTTCATCTGTTGTTTGCACCTGGAGCTCCAATTGGGGACCAAGAAAACCGAAATAGCTTAGCACAAACCAGCTGCTGAAGATTAAGAAAATAAGCACAATAGCAATAGCGAACGCTTTCATTTTTCGCATTAGCAAATCCTTCCATCTGAATTCTTTGAACAGCCTTTCTATTTAGATTAACCTACCTAGAATATAGTAGATTCTTTATCGCATTCAAAGACTTCATGAAATAGCAGCAGTCATCAGGACTATGGCGAAGGTTGCAGCACATCCAAATTCGAAAATCCGGTAAGCCCATGGTCCAAGAACTACACCATAGAGAATGATTACAAAAAAAGTTGGATATGTAGGATAGGATGATGCCTAGATGGTCAAAAAATAAGTCGTGTTCCAGGGTGTAAAATAAACCAGATAATAGGATTAAGAAAATGAGAGGTAATAGCAATTGGTGTTTAAAAACCTCTCATAACTTCACCTTTACTAATGCCTTGCTACCAGTATGAGATTTCGATGATATTCCGAATCGAAAGGGTTTTGTTTAAAATCAGAATAAAAATCCCATTTAGAATAACCCACGGTTCGAAATAGATTATCCAAAATACTTCCATCCAATTGCAAGCATTGTTGAGTTGTAATTTTAGTCACCCATCCCCCTGGCTGCTTTATAAAAGCAGACAGGACTAGGCTGACTGTTTCAGTATTAATCACTGGGACGAAGAATCGGGAAAAGATGACTTTTTCCCCTGATGCTAAGCATCCTTCTCTTAAAACAAAGAATCGAAATCCTGTTTTACGAATCTCAGTGAAATTAAGTATCTGAGACACAAGCACGCCCTCTTCCCTTAACAAAGAATGAATCGAACTGATTGTTCGATGGAGCACTTCATACTGTGGTAAGAGAGCAAGTGAATTTCCCAAGCATAGAATCAGATCAAAGGGACCCTCCACGACCTTTTCGGCGTCCGCCATATCAGATACTAGAAATTCTGCAGAGACATCTGTTTCCCTAGAATGCTTTACTGCTGTTTCAATCATTTCAATGCTAGTATCTAATCCTATAACAGAGAATCCTTTCTTTGCCAATGCAATTGCGTGTCGTCCACTGCCACACCCTAAATCTAAAATTCGCCCCTTCTTCTTTTTCTCCAATACTTTCATAAGAAATGGAAGTTCGCGGGCTAAGCGGGAATCCCAATCTATTGAAGCATCATAAATTAGCGCTAGTTCTTCAAATGAACTCATTCAAATCCACAACTCATTACCAATATTGTAACTAGCTGACGCAAAGAAGCATCTTCAAGCAGGACGATTTTTTACCTTCTTAAATCTTCATCTCGCTCCCTTTCCGCATTCTAAAAGAACACTATATAAAGAAGCATTTGTGAACCATAGAATCCCAGTGTTAGCCAAGATGGAACCAAGGGCAGTTTTTTCGAACATTTGCCAGCAGATTGAACACTAGCTGTGCGACCTAAATCCATTAATGAGCTGTTTAGGACCTGAAGATTAGGCTGCTAGGAATTTTGTACTAATTCCTTGCCTGAAGTTTGACCCTAAGGCATCGTGCATTCATTAGTATGCATTTGCTGATGAATGAATTAGGCATTGATATCAATGCTATTTTCTGTATGCGCTAGCTGTTGGGTTGATGGCTTGAACTGATAATGTCTGGCAAAATAAGCTAACATCGTAACTAAAGCAATAAGATATGCTGTTACCTCCAAAAGTGAAGGATTACCATTATAGCCGACAAGTCCTTTCAAGACCATTCCCATGGGGCTATCCTCTGGTAACAGGAAGTTGATATCCCACACATGTTCAATTAGAACCGGAAATACTCCTGCCTCCTGCAACTCGTGTATACCGTATGCAATCATCCCTGCGGCAAAAATGATTAGAAAAATACTGGTTATTTTAAAGAAGGCTCTTAGACTAAACCGCTTTGTTCCAACAAAATAAATGTAAGCAATTCCAATAGCAACTGCGAAGCCTAAAAGGGCACCAATCAAAGTAGTGCCTTCGCTAGTAGGAAGGGTTGAAAGAAACAGAACAGTTTCAACTCCTTCACGAAGTACTGCAACAAAGACAATGAGGAAAATTCCAAGCGTAGCAGCCATTGTTTTAGCTGCCTTATTTTCGAGTTCCTCTTGAAGAGTAGGTCCTTTTCTGTCCATCCAGACAATCATCGAAACCAAAAGTCCTGCGGCAATCAAAGTAGTAACACCCTCGAAAATTTGAGAACCAGATCCACTAAATCCTCCGCTAATCCATTGAAAACCAATTGCGAATGCTACACTCACGATAATAGCTGATCCAACCCCAGCAAAAACTTGCCAATAACGCTTGGAACCACTAGTTCTCCTGAGAAAGGCAAAGACTATACCTACAATCAACGCAGCTTCAAGCCCTTCGCGAAGAGCAATAATAAATCCTGCAATCACATTTTCCAAGTCCTTTCTAACTGTGAATTGTTTTTACAATCTAGTTCGGGGAGAATTAGGTTTGCCTAAATAATAAACCTGTTGATATTACTAAACAACAAAAAATTTCTAAACCATATACCTCCCATACTCTTCCAATCATCCCAACGAGAATAATCTGAATTTGGGATATGCCTCATTGACAACATTATTCCTCACAATATTCCTAATGATCCTTCTCGCTGAACTAGCGGATAAAACCCAGCTTGTTACCTTTGCCCTCGTCGCTGAAACAGGAAAACCTACTCAAGTATACCTCGGTGTATTGGGAGGATTATTCACAGTTACCATAATTGGGGTCCTAGCCGGCTCTCTCATTACTCTTCTAATTCCTATCTTAATTATTCAATTGGTGGCAGGAACAGCATTCATAATACTTGGTCTCATTACCATCTTCAAAGCCAGACACGCCCAGAAAAGCGAAGAAACCATAAGTTCCATTGGTAAACGTGTATGGGCACGAGCCTTCCTCCTGCTTTTCCTAGCTGAATTGGGTGACAAAACCCAGTTAATCGTAATACTAGAATCTGCAATAACAGGACAACTTTTAATTGTCTTTGCAACAGCCTTTCTCGCTCTAGCTCTTGTGAATGGCATCGGTGTAATAATAGGGGATTGTGCTCGATAATATCTGGGGACAACAGCAATCGTCAATATTGCAGGAATAGCCTTCATATTGGCAGGTTCATTAGTGCTAATCGGAATTTTACTTTCCCAATTTTTAGAAATATTTGTATCCTATTTTTTTAGACGATTAAACGATATAGAAAATGGGCGGTCACGACTACGCCCATGCTCTGCCAAGGATGCAGAAGCCCAACCGCTTACCTGGCATCCATCAAACTGGCAGTAGCTTCCAATGGAGACGGAAGGAAACAGCGAAACTCATGGAAGGGTTCACATCAGATTTACCAATCCATCATGGACCAGCCGTGACCAGTGGAATAGATACCTATCTTATGCAGAGCACACAAAGTGGGCTCTAGGTACTATTGGGTATAGCATTACCCCCTTATTATCGTATTCCCTAAATCTAGTACCTCCTAGTCTGATATTCAAGCTTCATGCAACTACAAAAAATTATGGAAAAAATTAGTTTTCTCTCTGAATTAAAAAAGAACGTGAATCCCTTAATTTGGATATTTTTACGCCCATCCCATTTCGTGGGGTAAAGTATCCTTTTTTCCGCCCACCAGCATCCAAGCCTTCTCCAGCTGCTGTGTTTCTGCAACTGTCAATGGCTCGCCTTTTGATGCCCGTTCAAAAATTTTCTGCGCTTCTTCCAGTAACATTATTTCTTCGACTAGTTCCTGTTCCCTACAGAACTCTAAAACTGAACCAACAAGCACTTGGCGAAGCTCTCTCAGTCTATTCTGTAATCGCCACATCGTCAGCTCACCGCGATTCTGAACCTATCAGGCCCTTATGAGTCGTCTCCCGTCTCTTCAACAGCTTAGGTGAAAAATGTTACGCAAGATGCCAATCCCACAATTATTCACCTAATTGTATAAATAAATAATATATAATCCTGCTCAAAAAAACGTAGAATTTAGAGAATTAACGGAATCCAATAAAATTTGAAGAATATTCACATGGCAAAAGAAGAATAGGCCAACCAATAAGAAGTATAACTTTAGTGATAAAGTCAGAAAGATTTTATAAAACCCATTAAATATGCAACTTGATGCATATCTCACGCCAATCTCGAATAATCACAGTTTCCTTCTTGCTCATCACAGGTTTACTTCTAGGCGGGGGGTGGATCGTTCTTCATACAATTACAGTACCTGATATGACCGTGGATGGTGGACACATTTTAGACATTTCACCAGGGCAAATTACTCTACGGGCTGATACACCACAACTGAATCTTACTATTTTAGTTCCCAATGGCGTAATTCTTAGCAGTCAAATCCTCATTATCCATAATCTCGCCTTTGAAAGGATTAATCTTGCTTCCTTTCCTCTTGGAACCCAAGTATTCCGAAATGAAGCTACAACCGTACAACTCGTTCTTCCTCCTTTACCCTCTGGTGTTCATCATTTTTCAATAAACACCCAATCATTACAAGAAAATGAGGTAACGATTGCTGTATTGGGTGATAGTCAGGGCTTTAATGAAGCCCTCTCAACAATTGTAGATGAAATTAATCAAGGCGAATATGATTTTGTAATTCATTTAGGTGATATAACACCATCTGGAAAATATGAACAATATACAGCTGCAGCATCTACAATAGACGACTTGCAGACACCTCTTTATGCAACGCCTGGGAATCATGATACTAAAGAGAATGACACTACTCTTTACTCCCAATTCTTCGGGAAACTAAATACCGCGTTTACATACGGTGGTATCTACTTCGTATGCCTTGATACTTCATCATTGAACTTCAATTCGACCAGCCAACAATGGCTTGAAGAACAGCTACAACAAGCTGGATCACGCCCAATCATAGTCTATACTCATGT
>JABXGU010000195.1 GCA_016550415.1 archaeon
AACAGTACTAAACTACAGAAGCTATTCAGTATATCTGGTCACATCTTGGATTCTAGGTATTTTCGGAATAATCATTGATTGGTATTTAATGCTTTACTTGCGAGATCTCCTTCTGAACTATATTCTAATTGGAATTCTGTTCACGCTATACATGATACTAGAACTTAGTACCCGATTCTTTGGAGGCTACGTAGGAGATAACTACAATCGCAAATGGCTCTCAGTATTAACCATGTTAGTATCGGGAATAGGAATGTTCACTTTTGCAATCGCTAATTCCTTCATTTTATTGATAGCAGCCTGTGCAATTCTTGCCAGTTCCACGCTTTTTGCCAGCGGATCTACTTCATACATTTATGAGAATATTCCAAGAGAGCATAGTGGTCTTGCCATGGGCGTTTTCCAAACCAGTTCTGCTTTTGGACTAATTGGACTTGCTATTGTTACTTGGCTGATAGGAACAGGAACAGTATTTGTGGATGCAATCAAGTTCATGTTCTTCGTTGGAGGCTTTTGTTATATTGCCGCTGCTCTTATCCGTGCTGCATTCTTAGCTCCAGCAGCTAAAATAGAGCGAAAGAATCGCAACAAAAATACCTTCTATGACTTCTTTCAACAAAACACCCATGCATTCCGACTACTCATCACGATACTCCCTGTGTTCTTAATGATACTCCTTCTTGATGCTTGCAGCGATGGATTTTATCGTTTTACTATCATGTTTTACTTGAATGAAACATTGGCTTTCCCAATTGACGCGATTAGTATTATGCTGATCATAGTTCTCGCCGTCTCTGTTCCTCTATCTATCACAGTAGGGGGTTTCTTTGACCGGTACGGGACTCGACGAACAATTCTGTTGGTGTATAGTGTTATGCCAATTTGCCTAATTTTACTCATAATTGCTCCAATGATTCCATATTGGTTACCAAGCAGCATTGTCCTATCCATTTTAGCCACGTTCCCCTTTCTTCAACCACTACTAACTACAGCATTCCTAGCGATGGCAATGAAATACATTAATGATATTCTATGGATGACCTTGATACTCACTTACCTACGTCGTGCTTTACCACGAACAGAAACAGCAAAGATGCTCAGCATCTTTATGATTGTTATAATGCTTGCATTTATCATCACACCCATTCCCGCGGGTATATTATACACCTTCTTTGGCGCAATACCCATTCTCTACATTGCACTTGCCATTAACCTTCTAATTCTAGCCATTATGTCAGTTAGAAATATTGAACCCAAACCTTTGCCTGAATAATCAAGTATGAATAACAACTACCCCCAGCTTCTCAAACTCCTTCCTAAAAATGAGTTGACAATTCTCCCGGACTGGAGTCTTCAAGAAGATGGTTGAGACTCTTTAACTAGAGGAAGAAGAAGGGCAGCGATGATGGTTAGAACGAGAGCAAGAAAGAAGGATGCAGCGGGAAAATATAATACCCATATTATTCCAGCTAGGATATTGGCAGCAAGTGCTGCTAACCCAATCAGCATTTGGTAAAGACCAAGAAGGCTGGCTCGGAGGTCGACAGGAGCTAGTTCTGCAACAAAAGATTTCTGAGTTGGCACTATAGCACCAATGCTAGCGCCATACAAAATCATCGCTGCCAGCATTGTCAAATCATTTGGTACCATTATAAAGACCAGACACATAAGAGCAAACACACAATAGCCTAAAAAGAGGATTGCCCGACGTCCAATCCTGTCACTTAGCCTACCAAAAGGAGCAGATAGAAGAGCAGCCGCCAATGTAAAGATAAGATAAGCTATCGTGACTTTGAGATAGGGATTTAGGATGGGTACTTCTAGGAATAGACTCGCATAAAGGGTAACGAATGAGTAACTGAAGAATGCCAAGCTAAAGATGAAACTTAGTACTATGAATAGCGCAAGGTTATGGCTTATTCCTCCAACACGAAATACAGGTTTTCCAATTTGCTTGCGGTAATCAGGAATTTTGACAATGATTAGAATAGCACCGATTAATGTAGGTACTGCTGCAACCAAGAAAAGTAGTTGAAGACTTCCGAGAAGAGTGAAACCTTGGAATTCAAGCAAAGGAAAAGCGAAGGTCACAAAAGCAATGGTTATAAAAATTCCAAGAACCGCACCTGCATTGTCAAGGGTACGTAGGATGCCAAAGTTACGTCCACGGGTTTCCGTAGATGAAATATCAGCAACAATAGCATCACGAGGTGCTCCCCGAATTTTTCCTGCCCGATCCAGCACACGTGCGGGTACTAACCAATGCCAAGAAGGAGTAATCCCATAGAGTATGCGTGACATACTTCCTGCCAAATAACCTGACCAGATGAAGGGTTTTCGACGTTGAATTTTATCTGACAAGAATCCGGAGAAGCCTTTAGATAAATTTACAATAAAATCGCCTAGACCATCGAGAATCCCTATGAGAAGTGCGTTTCCTCCTAGCAGGAGTACAAACGTTGGCCAGATAGAAAATACAATATCCGAGCCCATATCATTCATGAAAGAGGCGGCTCCGAAAGTGCCAATCACACAATGTTCAGTGGGTACTTCGCACCAAGCCTCTTTCGATGAAGATGATTCATCAGCCAAAACTCATCACCTAAATCTATAAGTTTCTGACATTGGAATTGATCCGATATAAATCAGTTATTAATTTTGGAAATAAAGAAGAATTAACCTGAACTTGCTTGTGCGACCATTTTCCAATGCAAATGTTTCTCCTCATCCTAATACATCACTCTCCAAGGAAGAAGGACCTTTCAGGTAATTAGGAACTTACGAAAAAAACTAGCTTATTCTAGGTTTTTTCATTTTGCAGGAAGGAACAAAGAAGCAGCATATTTTCGATTGAAGTCAGGGTGTCGTGCAAGGTCAAGATGGTGGACTTCTTTAGCTAATTG
>JABXGU010000196.1 GCA_016550415.1 archaeon
CTTTCTTCGCTAGTAACATAAGAGTTCAGTTTTAGATAATCCCTTTTGTGGTCTCTCTGAGGAAATATAAAACTGGACATTTCTTTAATTAAATCAGAGTTAACTGGGAAGGAACATCTATAAGCTTTGATTGAGTTGGATTAGAAGGAGAAAGGTGATTGGATATGACCCCAGATAAGCGAGGTACAGTATTTGAGTCTACGGATAGAGTAAGCGTTACGCGTGCTAAGAAACTCTCTGATAAACTCGCCAGACTATCTGACCTTGACCTCCAACAACTTCGAAGATACTGGGAGTTAGAGGATTACAAATCTTTGAATGAGATATTAGCAAAGGTTTCCATTGAAGAATATCAAATTCAAGAACTCAAAGTTGCCCTAGCAATGCTTGAAGGTGTTCATAGGCTTCCGCTTACCGACAAACCATTAGGACATGAAAACGCACAAATTTGGGAACCTAAACCTGAAGAAGCATCTTTGCCGCCCAAAACGGTAATTACACCTCGTATCGAACGCCCAGCAAAACTATCTGTTCCAACTGCTCGTGAAATAGCTGACCGTCTTGCTGAAATGCCACGCGATGATTTTCTATGGCTTGCAGAACATCTAACTGATTCCAAAGATAAACGCAGCAGACTACTAATTGTTCAGCATAGATTGTATCGATTCCGTATCGAGGATGTAGCTGCAGGAATAGCAGCATTACGAGGCACACTTCCTCCTGTTCCACCCGGAGATGATGATGAGGAGTCCAGCGAAGAGTCCTAGGAATTCATTTTGCTGCATAATTCTTTTTTCGCTAGTTTGAAATGGTATTTGAAAGCTTTTTTATCTCCTATGTGAAATGCTCAGACACCAAATCATTGAGGTGAGATGATATGGAGCCAGCTCCCTGTGAAGAACCAAACCCATATCAGGTTGCCATACGGCAACTAGAAATTGTAGCAGATAAAATGAATTTGGATCCCGATATCCTAGAAGTTCTGAAGTATCCTAAACGAACCTTGGAAGTGGCGATTCCCGTTCGCATGGACGACGGTCATATCCAAGTTTTCCGTGGTTTCCGAGTACAGCACCATGATGCTCTTGGACCCTATAAAGGTGGGATAAGATATCATCCAAAGGTTTGCTTGGATGAAGTCAGAGCATTGGCCATCTGGATGACAATGAAATGCGCGGTCATCGGTCTCCCATATGGTGGAGGCAAAGGTGGCATAATCTGCAACCCCAAGGAAATGAGTGTCACTGAGCTAGAACGATTGACACGCCGCTTCACCAGTGGAATAATGGAAATCATTGGACCCTACAGAGATGTACCCGCACCTGATGTATACACTTCAGGACGTGAAATGGCATGGATTTTTGACACGTATTCTCAAGCCAAAGGGTATGCTGTTCCTGAAGTAGTAACAGGGAAACCTGTAGAGGTAGGTGGTAGTCTGGGTCGACTTGAAGCCACTAGCCGTGGCGTTGTAATATCTGTCCGTGAAGCCGCTAAACACACTAATTTAGATTTGAAAAATGCGACCTGTGCAGTACAGGGCTTTGGCAACGTCGGGTACCACGCTGCACTTCTCCAAGCAGAGTATGGTACCAAAATCGTTGCAGTCAGTGACTCACGCGGAGGTATCTACAATCCCAAAGGTTTCAATCCATCCGAGGTTAAAATCCACAAGGAAAAGACTGGAAGTGTCATCGATTATCCTGGCACCAAGAAAATCACTAACGCTGATATTCTAGAACTCGATGTTGACCTCCTCATTCCTGCAGCTCTAGAGAATCAAATTCTTGCACACAACGCACCGCGCATCAAGGCGAAAATAATCAGCGAAGGTGCCAACGGACCAACCACACCTGATGCTGATGATATCCTCTACGAACAGGGAATCCTCCTTATTCCAGACATCCTTGCCAATGCAGGAGGCGTCACCGTAAGCTATTTTGAATGGCTGCAAAACCTTACCCGTGAAAGCTGGACTGAAGAAGAAGTCAACCAAAAACTCGAACAACGAATGGTCACAGCATTCAAAGAAGTCTATGAAATCGGCAAACGTGAAAAAGTCCATATGCGCACAGCAGCCTATATACTTGCACTACAACGAATATCTGATGCCATAAAGATACGCGGGATTTTCCCCTAACAATTAGATTACACTTTATTCACTCTTCAAATAATGAACCAATAATTCAAGGGTCCTTTACTTCTCAATTATAATTGAAAGCCCATCAACAGTATATTTACGCTCTTCATATGTTCTAGGATTATATCGTCCGCCTGCTTTCTTTACTTGAAGGCTTAAGTCATTTCCATGTTTATTGAGTTGGATCACAACTTGCGTAGTATGCTCAATAGTGGCAAGGAATTCCTTTGTGTGAGCATGACGGTTAATGGTCCAATATGCTAGTGTCTTGTAGGCATAGAGTGCTGGGCAAATGTGACCAAATAGTGCCTGGGTCTCCTTCCGTCCCCAAATAGTCTCCATTGCTGTTAAACTGTTAAAAACAAGTCGTGTACTATCGCTGACAAATTCACGTTCGATACGACCAAAGAAATGGTGAAAACGCTCTGCATCTTTTGAACTGGGCACTTTTCGAATCCAATCAGGAGCTTTATCATAAAAATCAGTGAAGACGAGTTCTCCACGACCCCGTGATTCAGAAAAACAATCTAACACAAGAAAATTCTTTTCCCATCCTTTAGGCAAATTAGAAATTAATGGTTCAAGAAAGATTAGGAGTGCTTGAGGCGGATAAATGAAATCTAGATAAATTACTTGATTTTTTTCCTTAATACCCTGTCTCATGAATATTTGAAAGAATTCATGAACGAAAGTTCCAGTCTCGTGTTCCCAGACAACATTTTCTCCAATATTAAGACCTTTGCCAAGAAGATAATCTAGATTTGGAATTCCTGTTGAAGAAATCATTGTATTATCCTTCCATTCAAGGAATATTCAACACGCGATTATATGTTTGGTTGTTGTTTTATGTTCATTGGTGTACATTGTGAACATAAACTTTGAATAGTTGAACATTATATTCATACTCAACCAGGTGAAGTGAAAATGCTTAGCTTGGTTGAATTAACAGAATTAGAGTTGGGCATGAAGAAGTTAATGGTAGACTTCTTCGTCGAAAATCCTGAACTGACCACAGGTCTTCAAAGTTATACAACAGCACGCTACGCTCTCGCAGTAGCATTTACTGAGAATTTTGGTGTACCCATAGAGGATGCAATCCAGGTGATTGAGAGTCTCAAAGGGAAAATACAAGATGCAGAATATGCCAAAATCGAGTGTGCTGATATTAAGGAAGGCTCTAGAACTCTCACTCGATCTGAGTTAGAATTGCTACGCGTTCTAGTTGACTTCTTTACTGAGGAACCTTCGATTGGTACAACAAGCAAATTAACTGATCCACGCGAGCAATTAGTTGATGCTTACCATTGGACTTATGGTGGCGATATTGAAGATGCAAGGTCTTGTTGTGAAAGCTTGATTGATAGAATCCAGAAAGCAACCAACATCAAATTCGAAACTCTCAAAGCAGTTACACCAATACCAAATCCATACGAAGCAGCCTTACAGCAACTGGATCTCGCCGCCGAAAAAATTGGGCTAGACCCTGCCATCCATGAAATGCTAAAGCATCCTATGCGCGTCCTCATCGTCAATATCCCTGTTCACATGGATGATGGTGCTGTTAGAGTGTTCACGGGTTTTAGGTCCCAGTATAATGATGCACTTGGTCCAACAAAGGGAGGTATACGATACCACCCAGATGTGAACCTAGACGAAGTCGTTGCATTATCCGCTTGGATGACCTTCAAGACAGCTGTTGCAGGTCTTCCCTTGGGTGGCGGTAAAGGCGGGATACGATGTAATCCCAAAGAGATGTCACTCTGTGAACTCGAACGTCTTACTCGTGGATATACCCGAGAACTCATCAAATTTATTGGTCCTCAAACAGATATCCCAGCACCTGATGTCTACACAAATCCTCAAATCATGGCATGGATTATGGACGAATACAATGAAGTTACAGGCATCTACGCTCCGGGTGTTGTAACAGGGAAACCAATAGAAATTGGCGGTTCACTGGGGAGAAATGAAGCTACTTCACGTGGACTTGTGTACACAGTTATTGAAGCATTTGAACACCTCGGTATTCCCATGAAAGGAGCTAGAGCTGTCATACAAGGCTACGGGAATGTCGGATTCTATGCAGCACGAATCTTACACGAATTAGGCTGCAAAGTTATTGCTGTATCCGATTCTAAAGGTGGCATTCATAATCCGCGTGGTCTTAATCCACTTAAAATAAAAGAACATAAGAATAAAACTAGATCAGTTATTGGCTTTCATGGCACTAAGCAGATTACAAACGATGAAATCTTGGAGCTTGATTGTGAAATCCTTGTACCAGCGGCACTTGAGAATGTAATCACAAAAGAAAATGCATCTCGTGTAAAAACAAAGATTGTAGCAGAAGGTGCAAACGGGCCAACAACTCCAGAAGCCGATGTAATTCTATACAATCGAGGAATCTTCCTAATCCCTGATATTCTAGCAAATGCTGGTGGCGTAACTGTCAGCTACTTCGAACAAGTCCAAAATCAAATGAACTATTACTGGACTGAAGAGGAAGTCAATTTGAAACTTGAGAAAATCATGCGAAACGCCTTTCGCAGTGTCTTAAAAATCTCAAAGGACTATGATGTTCCCATGCGTGTCGCAGCATTCATATTAGCAGTAAAGCGCATTGCCAACGCCATAAAAACTCGAAAAAGTACACTAATACTACCAACTATTGCCACAGCTAGCACTTAGAGAATTCAGCACTGTTGATGCTGGCAGCATACAACTGCCAGCTTCTTTTCTTTCAACGACCTTTGCTATTATTTGTTTCATTATGTACAACATTAAAAAGAGTATGTACATAATCTCATTTTGGTGTGAAATGAATGTCAGTTCATATTCATACGACGATACCTAAGAAATCAGGCGATATTCTAGACCAATTGTCAGCAACTCATGGTACTAAAAGTCGCGTTATTGAAAAAGCTCTTGAGACGATGCTACGTGTGGAGAAAGTAGGGTCCTGTGAAGACTGTATAGTAAAAGCTCAAGTCGAGGAACAGGAGAAATTATTTGAAGCATTGGATTTGACTTCGATCCGCAAGGAGTTACTAGATGAGCTTCTGAAGATAGCTTTAGGAGATCAAACGATTGATGAATTCTTACAAAAACAGAATAACGAAGCACAGAATATCGTTGAACTTCTAAGGAGCTCCATTCACTGGAAGGTTCCTTCAAATTTCAGGGATTTTCTCTCTGATATTGAGCAATTAGGAAAGATGACCCGACTCTTTGATGTAGCCTCATATCGGGAAATGGATAATACTGTCATTCTCCGACCAATCGTTCTTTCCAGAATCCCTGAACTAGTTGCATTCCAAATCGCCATATTCCTTGAGGGTATCGGTGTACCATTTGACCTTCGAATAATGAGACGGGATATAATTGTGAAGGTGATTCGGAAGGACTTGGTTGCAGTTCGTAGGACAGATCATAAACAACAGCTTATTCAGCAGATGATGGAACGACTTCATCAATTAAAACCACAATTATTCAGAGATAAACTTATACTTATCGGACCATCTTTTC
>JABXGU010000197.1 GCA_016550415.1 archaeon
ATTGTGGGGGCTCTAGGATTCGGATCCATGAGGTTCAGTGATGTGGATATGGCTTTTAATGCGTATAAGCGGCTTGAAGGATTTGGACAGCCAATGTACATACAGGAATATTTAGAAAAGTCTGGGAGAGACGTTCGGGCTTTCGTGGTAGGAGACGAAGTATTAGGGTCTATTCATAGGGTTGCTAGAGGTGGTGAGTGGAAGACGAATGTGGCGCAAGGGGGGGTAGCCAAAAGCGTCGAGTTGTCCGAAGAACTTGAGGAGCTGGCTTTGAAGGCTGTTGAGACTCTTGAGCTGATTTATGCTGGAGTGGATATTCTTGAAACCGAGCGGGGGCCTGTTCTTCTTGAGGTTAATGCGTCACCCAGCTGGCAGGGGTTGCGGAAGGCTACGGGTGTGGATGTTGCTGAGCAAATAGTTCGATTTGCCGTGGATTTATCAAAGCGTTAGTAGTCTTTTTTGCGGTTTGTACTATAGTTCTTCACGAGCAAGATAATTCCACGCTTCAAAACATGCACCAGAACTAACTCTCTCTATCTGGCAGCAGAAAGTTTCCAATTCTACTCGGTATATTGGGTTGAGTTTTTAGTTTTTTATATGCAATTATCAGTCCAAAGCCAAGTGAAATTAAGGCAACCGCAATGTAGAGAGGCAACCATTGATAGGCTGCTTGGAGACCAGCAAAATACAGATAAAGTTTCCTAGGTCCATAATGATATTCTAACGAAATCTGGTAGGCATCATATATTAAGAATGAACCTGTTATTATGAGAATTGCCGAAGTTAGTCCTATTGACAATTTGTGTATCTCAGTCTTTAATGCTTTGTATATAAAGATCGATGCTAAGGCGAAAGAGGTTAGGCCAGTCAAATAATAAAGGGGCAAGTATCGATACCATGCAAGAATCCTAAATCCATAAAATTTCGCTAGGTAGTACCAAATCAACATATGGTGGGAGTCAAAGATTAAAGAGCAGCTAAACACTGTGAGGCTTCCTAATAGTGTTGTTTTTGCTAATTGGGGTATGTGAGTGTTTACTGCTTTGTATGTTATGATTAATGCTAAGGCGAAGGATATGAAGCCGGCCACATAGTAGAAGGGCAACAATTGGTCTAGTGGATTTAGCCAAAATCTGAGAAATTTGGCTCCGTAGTAGCCAATCCACATGTAGTAAGCGTAAAAGATCAAGAATCCGCCTAATAGAATAAGGACTCCCGATGATATTTCTTTTGTTAATTTTGGTATCTCGAATTCACCTCCTCATCCCGCGGTTTCTCCCCAGTGAGTGTTCACTAGTGTTGCATGAGGAGGTTAACTGCTCCGTCTGGTACTAACATGGGGTTAATGTCGGCATTTGAATCATAGCTCTTTTCTAACATTCATTCTTTCCCCTCCAACTATTTTTCACTGCCATGCCTCAAACATGAATTGCACATATACGAAAGTGTAGCATAAGCGCATGCTCAAGTTTACATCATGGAAAACCACATGAACCCTTGAGTTCGTGAGGTCCAATTCCGGTAGTTTGATGTTGAAGGTGTATCCTGTTTGAGAGTTAAACGTTGCTGTATGATATGGACTTGGATCTGGTAACATTTGAGGAAAAGATAAATCACCAAAACCAGTTATCACCGCAGCGTCATAGCTCATGTTATTAGCCAAGAGTCCGTAG